>CAYHEI010000035.1:0-12760 GCA_964355385.1 uncultured bacterium
CGACGCCGCGCACCGCCTCGTCGCCCCCGTAGACCAGGATCGCGTCCGCGGAGTCGAAGGCCTCGGCGGCGACCGCGTCGCCCCCCGTCCACGGAACGACGGCCAGCGCGCCCGCCAGCGCGGGCGAGATTCGGGCGACCGTCTCCGCGAAGAGCGCGGGCGTCAGGGGGTCGTCCGCGGCGGGCTTGAGCAGGCAGGGCGTCCGCATCGCCAAGCAGGCGAGGATCCCGGGCAGCCAGACGAGCGGGACGTTACCGGGGAGAACGTGCACGGCGAGGCGCGGGCCGACGGCGCGCACGAGCCGTCCGCTCGCGTCCGGGGCGAACCCGTCCAGGGCCTCGAGTGGCGCGATCTCAGCCCGCAGCCAGGCGCGCAGCGCGCCCCCCGCGCAGGCTTCGAGCGGGGGTCCGAACGGCGCGGTGGCGGCCGGAATGCCCGTCGCCGCGCGAAACGCCTCCTCGGCCGCGCGCCGCGCGCCGGATGCCGGCGCGATCCATTCCGCGAGCGCCTCGTCGAGCGCGCGCACGATGAGGTCGGTCTTCAGCGCCAGGAGCGCCGGCCGCCCGCGCGCGAGGGCGGCGACGGCCGCGCGCAGCAGCTCCGGGGTCGCGGCGGGCGACTCCAGCTCCAGTCCCCCGAGCGTGCGAAAGGTCGTCGGGGGCGGCGGCACGCTCGGGGGAAGGAACCAGGTCTTCATCGCGGACGGCGCGCCAGGTCGGCGAACGTGAGCCCGCACCCCCGCGCCTCGGAGGCGCGCGGGCGGCCTTCCAGGATCAGTCCGTCCTCCACGACGCGCCCGAAGTCCTCCGTCAGCACTGCGGCGACGCTGCCCACGTTGGCCAGGTCCACGTGCCGCAGCAACCCCGGCTCCCCCGCGGGCAGCGGCTCCAGCGTCACCGGATCCACGGCGTCCGTACGCACCCAGGGGGGACCCAGCTTGACCCGCTCCCGCGCCGACCCGGAGCCCGGCCGCGGGGCACGTCCCGCGTGCCGGTCCGCCAGGACGGAGTCGTAGAACTGCGAGGAGAGCTCTGTCATGCCGTACTCGTTGACGCACCGCTCGGGCGGGATACTCAGCACCCGTTCGGCCCGGCGGCGCACGCCGTCCTGGAACTCTTCCAAGGGGACGGGTGCATCGGCACCCGAACCCTTCTGCCCGCCGGTGTCCATAAGCCGGCTGCCGCCCGGGAGACGCAACGCGACACCGGTCCGTTCGCCGTAGGCGCAGAACGCGAGCAAGGCCGCGGTCGTGCCGGCGACGAGGGTCGGGCCGCCGGCACGCTGCGCGTCCAGGAGCGCGCCTGCGAGCCGGTCCTCCTCCAGCCCCTCCGCATTCACGTACCAGCCGCTCCCCGGCTCCGCGTATTCCTCCAGCACCCAGGCGAGCATGCGCGTGAGCGACGAGTGCGGCGCGACGTCCGGCGGCGGCGCGAGGACGAGCATGCGCAACGTCCAGCCCTCGGGCAGCATGCAACGGCGAAACCAGGCTAGCGCGGCTTGCCGGTACGGCTCGAGCGAGGGCGCGAGGTGCCGTCCGGCGCCGGTCCCGGTCGTGCCGCTGGTGCGGAACTCCGCGGCGGGCGTCCCGCAACAGAACTCCAACTCCTTGAACGCCGAGGTCGGCACCGCCGGGATGTCCGCGACCCGCTCGACCCGGCCGGGCGTCCGGTCCGCCGTATCGCACCAGCGCCGGTACGCGGGGTTGGATTCGTACTGGTGCGCGAACACGTCCAGCGCGAGCCGGTCGAACGGCTCACTCGCGGAGTCCGCGATGAAGCCGAGGACTCGCTCGGTGACGTGAGGAATGAGCGTCTAGTCTTTCGCGGTGAAGAAGTCGGGGACCGCGACGAGCAGCATCGACATCAGCGCGAGCAGGATCCCGACGATCATGAGCAGGGGCCAGATCGCCTTCTTGCGCTCCGACTCGACCTGCGTCGCCTGCCAGGAAGTCCAGAACAGGAACGCCGTCCCGCCGATCAGTCCGAGGTGCCACCAGGGCCCGCCTTGCAGCATGTTCACCCTATCGTACCGGTTTCTTCGCGGGCACGGCGGGCGGGGGCCCGGTCGGCTGCGCGGCGGTGGAGGACGGCAGGGGGGGCACCCCGCGCTCGGTCGCGGGCTCGAGCTGCTCGCGCAGCCCCGCCCGGTCGGCGACGCCCCAGGCCTCGGCGATCTTTCCGTCCGCGATCCGGAAGACGTGCAGGGCTTCGAAGGCGACCGCCTTTCCGGTCGCGGTCCGCCCCATGAAGAGGCCGGTGTTCGTGCCCTTCAAGACGAAGCGCGCGGCCACGCGGTCCCCCTCCGCCACCGCGTCCTCGACGGTGGCCGTGAGGTCGGGAAACGCTTCCCGCAGCGAGGCCATGCCGCCCTTCAAGCCCTCGCGCGTCCCCGGCTGGTTCGGGAAGGGGTCGTGGTCCTGGTAGTCCGGCGCGACGAGCCGGTCGACGACGGCGTCCCCGTTCGCGCCGAACCCCTGCTCGATCAGCTCGCGCGCCACGGCCTTGTTCGCCGCGATGACGGCGTCGCGCAGCTTGAGCTGGGACGCGGCGGACAGGCGCGGCGTGAAGGAGACGATCTTGCCGCCGCGCACGGTCGCGATCCCGGTGGCCTCGAGCGGGGCGATCTTGAGGGCGCGCAGCCGGTCGTCCGCGATGCTCGAGACCCAGCGGACCGATCCGTCGCCGGTGTCCTGCCGGACGCCGGAGTCGGCGTGGAACTTGCGCGTCACGAGACCCGTGAGCCACGAGCGGACCTGTTCCTTTCCCTGCGCCGCGCCGCCGAACGGGTCGGTGACGGCCGCGTCGTCGGAGAAGAGCGCCGCCGCGGCGTCCACGTTCCCGGCGTTCAGCGCGGTGTCGAGCTGCTCCGTCACGCCGGGCTCCTTGCCCGCCTCCGCTCCGCCCGCCAGGAGCGCCATCATCGCCGCCACTGCCATCGCACGCATCGGTGCGCCCATTATGGCACAATCGACGCAGCATGGCGTCACTGACTCTCGAGCTTCCGGACGACCTCCTGGCGGAGGTGAGTCGGCTCGCGCAGGAGTTCAACGTGCCGCGCAACGACGTCTTTCGGCGGGCCATCGCGGCGCTCGCGCGCGCCGGGGAGCTGGAGGCCAAGATGGACCGCCTCTCCACCCTCCACGCCGAGGCCGCCTCCTACCGCCAGTCGCTCACGACGCGGATGACCTCCTCGCGGGCGGCCATGGTCCGGTTCGGACAGGAAGCGGAGGAACTGAGGCGGCAGACCGCCGCCGCCGCGCAGGGCCGCCGGGAGCTGCTGCGCCAGCTTTCGTGGCTGCGGCTCGACGCGATGCGCGGCGTCGTCGCGCGGGAACGGCTGGCGCGGGAGCGGGACGCCGCGGTCAAGGCCCGCGCGAAGATGGAAAAGACCCTGGAGGAACGGACCTACGTCGCGCTGAACAGCCTCGAGGTGCAGCGCCTGCAAGACGCGGTCGCCCGCGCCGACCGTGATCGTCTCGATCTGGCCAAGAGGTTCGCGGCGCAGCAGGCGGCGACGGAGCAGTACAAGAAGAAAGCCGGCGCGCTCGTCTTCCGGCTCGCCAAGGCCGTGGCGGACAAGCGGGAGCTCGTGTCCCGGCTCGTCCGGCACAAGACGGAGGCGCACGCGACCGAGCGCAATCTGGGCCGGCTGCGCGGCGAGCTGGACCGGGCGCGCAAGGAGCTGCGCGACATCATGGGCGTGCTGGGGAAAGTGTCCTCCCGCTGAGGGCGGGAGCTACCGTTCGAGGTTCAGCCAGGCCAGCTCGTCGGGGGTGAGCTCCACGTCCACCGCGGGAATGGCGGTGCGGGTTTCGCCGATCGTCGCGGGGCCGATGATCGGAAATTGCAGGAAGGGCTGGCGGAGGACGTAGGCGAGCGCGACGTTGATCGGCAGCACGCCCTTCTTCTTCGCGAGCTCCTCGGCCCGTGCCAGCCGCTTGAAGTTGTCGTCCGCGTACCAGCAGCGCACGAGGTCCTTGTCGTCCAGGAAATCCGGCCGCGCGCGGCCGCTGAAGAATCCCCGCGCCTGGGAGGACCAGGGGATGTTGGGAGTACCCGTCTTGACGTGCCACGAGCGGAACTCCGGGGTGGACGAGGCGAGGCAGCCGCCCCAGGGCGCCTCGACCATCCGCGCCAGGCTGAAGTTGTTGCTCGTCGCCGAGAAGCCCTGGAGCCCCTTGGCTTTGGCGTACGCGTTCCCGGCGTCGATCCGCGCGGGCGTCCAGTTCGAGCCGCCGAACGCCTTGATCCGGCCCGCTTTCACGTGCAGGTTGAGGACGTCCATGAACTCCCCGATGGGCACGTCCAGGTTGTCCCGGTGCAGCATGTAGAGGTCGGTGTAGGAAGTTTGGAGGCGGTCGAGGGACTCGAGGAGCTGCCGGGAGAGCGCCGCGGGGTTGCAGTGCGGCGTGTGCGAGCCCTTCGCGAGGATCACGACCCGTTCGCGGATGCCGCGATTCTTGATCCACTGCCCGAGGGACGCGTCGCACTTCCCGCCGCCGTAGATGTACGCGGTGTCGAACGCGTTGCCGCCCCGTTCGAAGAAGTCGTCGTACATGACCGACGCGAACATCTGCTGGCCGCCGCCCATCACGCCCATGAACAGCCGCGAGACGTCCTTGTCCAGGTGCGGGACGCGGGCGTAGGTCATGCGCGCGTCCTTCCGGCGGGCCAGGGCACCGCCGCGCACGGTGCGGACGATTCGGTCGGGCTGCTCGCTCTCGTACGTGAGACCGACGGACTCGCGCCAGCGGTCCAGCGTGCGCATGTTGCCGAGCGTGTCGGCGGGGGACATCGCGGGGGACGGGGCGCGCCGCCGCTCGAGGTGTTCCGCGACCGTGTCGGCCTCGCGCGTGTAGAGCCCGCGGTTGGACTCGACGAGGATCTCCTCCGGCTCCTTCATGCCGTGCCGACGCAGTGTGATTCGCGCCGGGCCTTCCGCCCCCAGGCCCCACGGGGCGTGCAGGACGATCGAGCCCTCGGAACCGAATACCCGGGCGATGTTCTCCTGGTTGAGGAGCACGCCCGTCGCGAGCTGCGCCAGGATGTCTCCGGGGAACTTCAGCGTGGCGACGGCCCACTCGTCCACACCGGTCTTGCCCAGGTGCGCGGCGCCCTTCACCTCGACCGGGTCCGCGAAATCCTCGCCGCGCGCCGCGCCCGCGACGAGTCGCGCGAACGACGCGGCGTAGCAGCCCACGTCCAGGATGCCGCCGCCGCCCAGCTCGTTCTTGAACAGCCGGCCCTCGGGGTTGAACCCGCTCTGGAAGCTGAACGTGGCCTGGACCACCCGGACCTCACCGATCGCGTTCGCCTTGATCAGCTCCACGAGCTTCGCGATCTGCGGGTGGCACCGGTACATGAACGCTTCCATGAGGAAGACGTCGTGCTCGGCCGCCGCGTCCACGATCGCCATGGCCTCGGGGTAGTTGAGCCCGAGCGGCTTCTCGCACAAGATGTGCTTCCCCGCCTCGGCGGCCTTGATCGCCCACTCGGCGTGGCCCGGATGCGGGGTCGCGATGTACACGGCCTGCACCTCGGAGTCGGCCAGCAGCGCCTCGTACGAGCTGTGGCAGCGCGTGATCCCGAACTCCTTGCCGAACGCCTCCGCGGCCGCCTGCGTCCGGCTGCCGACCGCCATGAGGATCCCGGTCTTGGAGGTCTTGAGCCCGTTCGCGAACGTCTTCGCGATCCGCCCCGTCGAGAGGATGCCCCATTTCAGCTTGCCGGTCATGTCAGGAAAGGATTATACGCTCACCGTGCTCGGAGCTCCGCGATGAAGGCCGCCGACCGCCTCCCCTGTTAGGGTTCCAGGCCGCGACGGCGACGCTCGTTCGCGCGGAACACCTCCTGCTCTTCTTTCGTCCTCCCGAGGCGACGGCAAAGCGAGGCCAGGTAGACGGCAGGCGGTCCTGAGTCAGGATCACGAAGCCAGGCCGCCCTGGCGTGGTTCAAGCCTTCCTCCGGTCGGCCCTGCCGTTCCAGAATCTGCGCCAAGGCGAGCTGCAGCCTCGGAGTGTCGAAACCGTGTCGGAGGGCGTCGCGAAAGGCATGTTCGGCTTCTTCCAGGTCGCCGAGTGACTGATAGGCCCGGCCCTGGCGATAAAACGTCGATCCAACATCCGCCAGAAGGGGCGGTGGATTCACATATGCGGAGAGGGCTGCGGACGCATTGCCCAATGCTAACTGTTTGTCGGGGATTTCGAAAGCAAGGGTTTCGTACATTGGAAGATACGGCAAAGCTCTTGGCGGGCGGGTGCTCCTGACCCGTCCGATGGCAATACCATTGGTTTGATACTCGATGTCCACATGCTCCCGAAGATACGTCTTCCATATTGGCCACTTCGGCGGGATGTCGGCGAATTGAGAAGGTGTATCCAGGAGGCTTCGAACCCCGTCCTCTTGAAACACAATCCAGTTGATCCCAAGCTGGCGGATTCGTTTGGCCAAACCGACAGATGAGGTGGACGTGGCCAGGATCGCAAGGACGTGGGCGCGCAGGGATTGATCATCCGTGAAACACGTCCGCTCATAGTAGTAGGAGAAGATATTCGCCGCAAAGATTACCCGTGATGATCTCGGCGTGCGCGAGTTGATGAACCCCGCCGCATACCCTCCGAATGGCGGCGGAGAGATCGTTGCTCGGGCGGCTTCCAGCTGGGACTTGAATCCCAACGCCACTTGTTCGTCCCCGAGCTTTTCCCAGCCGTTGTAAGCAGTGTAGGCGCATCCGGCGATCATGACGGCGCGCCCGAGGACGGCAAGGAACGGGCCGCTTCCGAGCGAGTCGGAACAGCCCAGCATTCCTTGCGCGACGACCACGCTCAATAGTGGGAGAACAGGGAGAACGTATCGAACATCCGTGCGCACGCTGAGCCAGGCGAACACGAACCCGACGAGCAACGTCCTCGCAAGTCGCTGTCGGGGCTCCGCCGGGAAGAATGTGATGAGGGGAAGACATGCGGCGATGATGGGGAGCATCGGACCGTTTATTCCGCCGCCGTCCGTGAGAATGGAAGTGAGTCGACGGCCGATCTCCATCAGGTCCATTCCTCTCAGCTGAAAGTGGATCAAGGGTCCCATCAAGCCATCGCGCGCGGTAGTGAGCTGGTAACGCAACAGGTCGCCGAGCGGGGTGACGGGGTTTCCATACAAACACATGTTCTTGAGATACCAGGGAAGCGCGACGACCGCACCCGGCCCCAAGAGGAGTAGGAAACATGCGCGCCACCTTGTCCGGAGTTCCATCCGTGCCACCGCGACCAAGAGCGTTGGGATCCAGAAGAGGGCGGTGTACTTCGATGAGAGCGACCAGCCGAGCGCCAATCCGCTGATGAAAAGCCAATGCCAGCTCCGAGTGTCCAGGTATCGAAGCAGGCCGTAGCACATGAGCGTGGAGTAGAGAGCGACGCCAATGTCGATGTATGCTCTGGTCGCTGAGAACGCGACCAAGGGCGTCGAAATCATCAGCAGCGACGTCAGCCTGGGCGGTGCTGAGAGTTCACGTCCGACCATGGACGTCAACATCACCAGTCCGCAGGCCATTCCTAGATTTATGAGTTTTGCCAGCGTATCCCCAGTGATCATCTGACCAATCATGAACAGCATCTCGATGTGCGAGGGATAGCCTGCGCAGAATTGGTGGGATACCAGATAGAACTTATGTGCGTACTGGTAGTACGTTGGCAATCGTAGGTGATATGCGAGGGCATCCCCGGTGATCTCTGGAGCGATAACCAAGAACAAGCTTGTCGTTCCCACGAGGAGACAGCAAGCGGTTGCATGCCATTCGATTCTGAACGAATGATGTCTAGCCTGCACGGAACGGAGCCTGGGAAATCCCCACGCGATACCTGCGACAACGAGCAGTGAGATCGCGATTCCGCGAGGAGGAGGGAAGAGCAGCCCGACGAGACCGACCCCAAACATTGCACTACCGAGAAGTCCAGAGCCGAGTATCCAGGCGACGGGAGCCAATTCATGGACCGCGCCACTTGTGGAGCACCAGCGGCAGATCGGGAGCCCTGCATGGCGTGTGACTGCAAGAAGACCGAACAGGCTAATGACCGCGACTAAGAAGTGAGTCCAGTTCCCCATGAGCTTGATCGTCGAAAAACCCGAAGATGATTGGACGGTGTTGCGCCATTCGCGTATTGAATCACCTGCGATCGGATGATAGTGAGACAGCCAAATCAGAAGCGTGAGTAGTCCCCAAAGCACGAAAGCGAATCGCAATACGGCGGAGGGTCGAGGTCGATTCATGGCGTGGAGCTCACTTTCCGATGCAGTCGGGGGCGCTCGAGCAAACGGTCAAGATCTTGCGCTGATCTTCAGATCACCGGCCAGCACAGGGTGCGCTCGGGGTCGAGCCGCGGGCGGATCGTCACGCCCGCGTGGATGGGCGAATCGGGCGGGACGAGCAGGCGCAGTGCGCCGCCCGCCCAGTCGGCCGCGACGAGTTTCGTCGCGCCGAGGAACTCCGCCATCCGGACCGTCGCGGGATGCTCGCCGCCCTCGGCGATGACGTCCTCCGGGCGCGCGCCGAGGACGACCTCGTCCGGCCCGCCGGGCTCCGCGGCCATCACGGGGACGCCGGCGTCCGTGATCCAGCGGTCGGCGCGCCGGCGCGCGGGGATGAGGTTGATCGGCGGTGTCCCGAGCTGCCGGGCGACCGCCGGCGAAATGGGACGGCGGTAGACGTCCTCGGGCGAACCGACCTGGAGGATCCGCCCCTCCCCGAGCACGACGAGCCGGTCCGCCATCGAGAGGGCTTCGGCCTGGTCGTGCGTGACGTAGAGCATGGGAACGCGAAGATCCCGCCGCAGCGCGGCGATCTCGGCGCGGAGGCGCTCGCGCAGCTTGGCGTCCAGGTTGGTGAGCGGTTCGTCCAGGAGGAAGAGCTTGGGGCGGCGGACGAGGGCGCGTCCGATGGCCACGCGCTGCTGCTCGCCCCCCGAGAGGAGGTGGGACGGGCGGCCCAGGAGCGGGGTGATGTGCAGGAGCGCGGCGGCCCACTGGACGCGCTCCGAGAGCTCGCGCCCCGGCAGGGCGCGACCCGGCGCGCGCAGGGGGAACGCGAGGTTCGTCGCGACGCGCCAGTCGGGGTACAGGGAGAAGTCCTGGAACACCAGGGCGACGTCGCGGTCGGCGGGCGGGACGCCGCTCACGTCGCGCCCGTCCAGGCGGATGGCGCCCTCCTCCGGTTGCTCCAGGCCCGCGATGCTGCGGAGCAGCGTGGTCTTTCCCGCCCCGGCGGGGCCGAGCACGACGACCAGTTCGTCGGCGCCCACGTCCAGCGAGACGTCGCGCAGCGCGTGCCGGCCGCCGAAGGCCTTTCCCAGCCCACGGATCTCGAGGGCGGGGGTCATGGCAGCCGCGCGCCGGAGGCCGGGTCGAACAGCGCGGCGCGCGCGGGATCGAAGCTCAGGCGCACGATTCCGCCCGGCGCCGGGACGGCGGCCGAGACCGCCGCGCGCATGACGATCCGGCCGGCCGGGGCCTTGACGTGGAAGAGCCGGTGCGAGCCGTGGAACTCCGCCCGGGACAGCTCGCCGACGACGTGCCCCGCGGGGTCCTGCCGGAGGTCCTCGGGCCGGACGCCGAGCAGCGCGGGACCGGGAGCGTGGATCTGCCGGAGCGCCACCGGCGCGCCGCCGCCCTCGGCGACGAAGGCGCTGCCGTGCGGCGTGAGCGCGACGTGGCCGCGCAGGACGTTGATGCCCGGG
The DNA here is from genome assembly GCA_964355385.1 of uncultured bacterium. Classification (GTDB taxonomy): domain Bacteria; phylum Oederibacteriota; class CAKKQC01; order CAKKQC01; family CAKKQC01; genus CAYHEI01. The sequence continues at coordinate 9,725 of CAYHEI010000035.1, forward strand.
CTGCCGAGGAATCCCGCGACGAACAGGCTCGCGGGACGGGCGTACACTTCCTCGGGTGTCCCGGCTTGTCGAATCAGCCCGCCGTCCATGACGACGATCCGGTCCGCGAGGCTCATGGCCTCCTCCTGGTCGTGCGTGACGTAGAGCGTCGTGACGCGCGTTTCCTCCGCCAGCGCCCTGATGCGCTCGAGCGCCTCCTGACGCCGCTCCGCGTCGAGCGTTCCCAACGGCTCGTCCATGAAGCAGGCTTTCGGCTTGCGGACGAGCGCGCGCGCGAGCGCCACCCGCTGGCGGTCGCCGCCGGACAGCTCGCCCGGGAAACGGTCCAGGAGATCCCCCAGGCCGAGATGCCGGGCCTCCTCTTCGGCCGCGCGCGCCGCGTCCGCCTCCGTCATCCCGCCGTTGGCCAGGGGGAAGGCGATGTTCGCGAGGACGGTCATCCGCGGATACAGGGCGTAGGACTGGAAGACGAACCCCACGTCGCGGTCCGCGGGCGGGAGGCGCGTGACGTCCCGGCCGTCCAGCTCGACCCGGCCCGCGGTCGGCCGCTCGAGCCCGGCGGCCAGGCGCAGCAGGGTCGTCTTGCCGCACCCCGAGGGCCCGAGCAGGACCACGAACTCGCCCTCGGCGGCGTCCAAGTCGACGCCGCGCACCGCCGCCACTCCGCCGCGAAACGTCTTGACGAGGCCGCGCAGGGAGAGGAACCCCCCGGCCGTCATTGCTTGATCGTCCCGAACGTCATGCCACGGAGCAGGTGACGGCGCACCAGCACCGTGAACACGACGATGGGAAAGACCGAGAGCAGGGCGCCCGCGGCGATCGAGGGCCAGGGCAGCCCCATGATGTTGCCCTGCAGGCCCGCGAAGTAGACGGGGATGGTCACGGCGCCCTGGTTGTTCAGGGTCATGGCGAAGCCGTACTCGTTCCAGGAGGAGATCAGGCAGAAGACCCCCGTGACGGCCATGCCCGGCCCGGCCTGCGGCAGCACGACGCGGCGGAACGCCTCCCACCGGCTGTAGCCGTCGACCAGGGCCGCTTCCTCGAACGCCCGCGGGATTTCGTCGATGAACCCCTTCATGAGCCAGACCGCGAGGGAGAGGTTGAAAGAGGTGTAGAGCATGATGAGCCCGGCGTGGGAATTCTGCAGGCCGACCCGGCGGTACATCAGGAGAATGGGGGTGACCACGGCGAGCGGCGGGAGGAAGCGCGTCGAGAGGACGAAGAACAGCCAGTGCCGCGCGGCGGGGATCGCGAACCGGCTGAAGCCGTACGCACAGGCCGTCCCCAGCAGGATCGCGGCGAGCGCGCTGGCGAGCCCGATCAGCGTGCTGTTGGCGAAACACGCGAGCGAGGAACGGCCGAGCGGACCGGCCGGCGCTCCGAGCGTCCGCCAGCCGTCCGCGCTCGGCACGAACGTGCGGCTTCCGGCCTCCTCGGACGTGCCGGGGATCCAGCGCGCGACGGGGCTGATGGAGGCTTCGCGGCTCTTGACGGAGGTGGCCCCGAGCCAGGCGAGCGGGAGGACGGCGAACGCCGTGTACGGGACCAGCACGAGCCAGCGAAGGCGTTTCACGCAGCCGACCTCCCCTGCCGGCGCGCCAGCCAGTCCAGGGAGCGGATCACCGCGGTCGCGAGCGCGATCACGAGCACCAGGACGATGCAGCCGTACGCGCTGCCGAGTCCGACCTTGTATCCCGCGAAGAGCGTCTCGTAGAGCAGGGCGCTGAGGGTCTGGGTCGCGGCGTCGTTCGGGCCCGTCATGGCCATCACGAGGTCGAACTGCTTCAAGGCGTCGGTGGCCCGGAAAAGGGCGGCCAGGAGGAGGAAGGGCACGGCGTGCGGCAGCGTGATCCGGGTGAACACGCGCCAGGCTCCGGCCCGGTCCACCGCGGCGGCCTCGTAGAGCGCGCGCGGCACCGTTTGGAGGCCGGAGAGCGCGACGAGCAGCATGAACGGGGCCCACATCCAGACGTCCACGAGCAGGATCGAGGCGAGCTTCAAGGCGGGGTCGGTCAGCCATTGCGGCGCGGGGAGGCCGAGTCCGGCCAGCGCCTGGTTCAGCACCCCGTATTGGCCGTTGAGCACCAGGTTCCAGAAGAGGCCCATGACCGCGGGCGGAAGCATCATGGGGACGAGGAGCACCGTCAGCAGGGCCGCCCGGCCCCGGAAGGGCTCGCGCAAGGCGAGCGCCGCGGCGAACCCCAGTCCCAGCTCCGCGGCGACGGCCACGAGCACGAACAGCCCGGTCGTGCGCAGCGCGGCGAGGTAGCGGGGGTCGGCGAGCAGCGTCGCGTAGTTCGCGCGTCCCGTGAACCGGAAGGCGCCGCCGGAAAGCTCCGCGTCGGTGAAACCGAGGAGGACGTTGTAGAGCAGCGGAAAGACGTTGAGCGCGATGAGCAACGCGAGCGCGGGCGCCACGAACGCGAGCGGCAGGAAGCGCCCCGCGCGGGGGCTTCCTGCCCGGGGGTCGTGCGGCGGCGGCACGCGCCTCTTACTTCTTCTTCTTTTTCGTGGGCTTCGCCGGTTTGGCCGCCGCCTTCTTCGGGGCCGTCAACCCGGCGTCCGCGAGGATCTTTTCGTGCTCCTCGGCCAGGGCCTTGAGCGCGTCCTTGGGCGGGGACACGCCGTCGAGCGCCTCGCCCAGCCGCTTCTCCGCGGCCGCGAGCAGCTCGTTGTAGACGGGCACGTTCCAGAAATCCCGCATCGCGTCGAGCGACTTCGCGAAGGCCTCGTTGTACGTGGTGGCCAGGCGGAACTCCTTGCTCTTGAGGATCCGGAGGTTGGCCGTGAACCCGGCGGGCTTGGTGATCCACTGCTTCTGCACGTCGGTCTTGAGGAACCAGGCGATGAACTGCTTGGCCATGTCCTGGCGTTCGGGGGTCGTCTTCGTGGAGATGCTGAACCCCTGGCCACCGAGGCTCACGACGCGCTTGGTTCCCTTCTTGGGCACCGGCATGAACGCGGCCTTGTCGCCCATCGCCTTCACAATGCCCGGGAAGAAGGCGAAGTAGTTCATGGCCATCGCGGTCGAGCCGT
>CAYHEI010000036.1:0-11744 GCA_964355385.1 uncultured bacterium
GAAGATCTGCGCCATCCCGAGCAGCAGGCCCGGCATGATCGCCCCCAGGAAGACCTGGACGAAGATGAAGCTCAGGTACAGCTTCCCCTCCACGAGCAGCGACAGGATGTCGAAGTGTTCCTCCGCCTCGTAGGCCTTCTGGACCATCTCCAGCATTTCGAGGGAGAAGGAGATGAGGATCGCCGTGAGGAAGAATTTCCCGATCACGTCCAGGCAGGTCATCTCGATCTTCTCGCCGCGCGTCCACGTCAGGAACATGTAGATCAGGATCACCGCCGCGATGCCGGAGGCCATGGCGGAGAAGAGGAAGATCACCGGCATCAGCGGGGTGGACCACCAGGGATTGGCCTTGACGGAGCCGAAGATGAACCCGACGTAGCCGTGCAACAACACCGCCGACGGCAGGCCGATGACCGTGATCGCCCTGCCCACGCTGTTGTCGATCCGGAGCGACTCGGGGCTGGTGGTCGTGACGCCGAGCGTGAGGATCCGGTAGATCCACCGCTTGGGGAGGAAGGGCTCGGTGCGGGCCCACGCGATGATCTGGGGACGGTAATCCAGCCAGATCTCGAGGAGGAGCACACCCATGAGGTACCACATGTAGACGATGCCGAACATCGCCATGGCCGAGTTGCTGTTGGGCGTCAGGAAGATCTCGACTCCGCGTTCCGGATGACCGAGGTGGAGGTTCAGCGCGAGCGGCGCGACGAGCAGGAAGGCGAGCGCGGTCAGGAGGGAGAGCCGGTAGGTGGGCTTCACTTCCTCGATGTTGAAGACCCGCTCCAGGGAGGCCAGGATGAACGCGCCCGCGACGAGGCCCGTCAGGAAGGGGTAGAGCACGATCAGGATGCTCCACTGCAGCTCCAGCTCGTTCGGGTAGATGTAGCCCGACACCTGGGTGAGGGCGTCCGCAAGCTCTTCGTAGAGGCGATCCATCAGCGCACCTCCCGCTCAAGCCCCTTGTACACCGTCTTGGGCTTGGTTCCCATGTGGGGTTTCAGCACCTGCACGTGGTTGGCTTCGATGAAGCGGCTGATGGGGCTGTCCGGCTCGCTCATGTCGCCGAAGATCCGCGCCCCCGTGGGGCAGACCTCGACGCAGGCCGGGTTCAGCCCCTTCATGATCCGGTGGTAGCAGAGCGAGCACTTGTCCGCGACCTTCAGCGTCGGGTGGAAGTACCGAGTGCCGTACGGGCACGCCTGGATGCAGTAGCGGCAGCCGATGCAGTACTTCCGGTCGATGAGGACGACGCCTTCTTCGGTCTTGAACGTCGCCCCGACCGGGCAGACCTGGATGCACGGCGAGTTCTCGCAGAGGTTGCACAACTTGGGCACGAAGAAGGTCTTGGACACGTCTTCCTTGTCCCGGAGCTGGGTGTACCCGTCCAGGCCGCCGTTGGGGGACTCCACCTGGATTTCCCCGGTCTTGCGGATGACATACCGCTCCACCCAGGTCCGGAAGTAGAAGGGCTTGCGCGGGACGTCGTTCTCCGTTTTGCAGGCATCCACGCAGCGCGCGCACCCGATGCACTTGTCGATGTCCACCCCGAACCCCCAGTAGGGCTTCTTCCGGCGCCAGACGGGTTCCGCGAAGAACCGCTCGGCGAAGGCGAGCGGGGCGGTGAGACACGAGGCCGCCCAGGCCGCGGCCGCTCCCGCGGCGGTCGCGAGGAGCCGGCGGCGGCTGAGGCGCGCAGTGCCGCTCATAGCTTGGGGTTGTGCGGGTCGTGGCAGCCGATGCACGGCAGCCCCGGGTTATGCGCGGCGTCGTGGATCTGGGGGAAGGCCTTGGGCTTCGACGGGTTCTGAGCATGGCAGATCTCGCAGAAGGCCCGGATGTCGCCCGCGCCCGGCTTGCCGGGCTTGAGCGCCTTGGGGTCCAGTTCGTGCGCGAGCAGCGCCCCGTGGCAGGTCTCGCAGGAACTGCCCTGGTGCCGCGACCGCGCCAGTGTCTTGCCCTGCTTCGCGTGGCAGCTGACGCACGCCTTGCGCCCGCCGTAGTGCACCGGATACGCCTTGATGTCGTCGAGCGCGGCGGCGCGGTAGTGCCCGATCCGGCCGAAGCTGACGGGCACCAGGAAGTGCCGGATGACGAGGAAGGCGATCAGCCCCACGGCGAAGACCACTGCCATGCGCACGAGGTGCTCGATGTCCTTCATCGCTCCGTCCTCATTCGGGATGGCATCCCGCGCACACCGCTTTGACGCCTTCTTTCAGCGGCACGCGCTTGTGCCCGCCCAGCTCGTGGCAGTCCACGCAGCGCAGCAGCTCGGCGTGCGCGCGATGCGGCATCGTCTTCCCGCCCACGCGGACGGTCTCCGGCGGAACCTTGACCCCGACCTTGGTGTGGCACAGGGTGGCGCAGAAGCGGCCCGAAATCAGCGGGTCCTGCGACAGATCCGACAGCGCGGCCTTGAGCGTCTCGCCGGCCGCAGAGAGCGCCGCATCCTCCCTCCGCAGCGCGGCGGAAGCCAGGTAGATGTTGTGTTCCCCTCGGGCGGCGCGCACGAAGTGATGCCAGCGCTCCGCCCGGCCGACCGCTCGCTCGAGCTCCCGGCGCGCAGCCGGTGCGAGCGAGGCCTTCGCGAGCGCGGCCTTGGTCTGCGCGAGCTTCTCGTCCAGCCGGCCGAGGCAGCCCGTCAGCTCGGCCTTCGTCTCCTCCCAGATGCCCGCGAACCGGGTGCCGTGGCACTTCACGCAGGCCTGCTCGGACGCGCGGTACGTGATCCCCCTGAACTCGGGGTCCGACTCGGACTTCTGCCGGTAGTGGCAGCCCGCGCAATCCACTTCCGCCGTGTACATGGGGCTCGGGATTTCGGGGAGCCCCAGCGCCGCCACCTTGCCCGAATACATCTCGAGCTGGCCCCCGTGCTTGTCCTCGTGGCAGAACGAGCAGTCGAATGTGAGAGCGGGCACGTGGGCGGCCGGCGGGACACCCGGGGTTCCCGCGGCCGCGGCTTCCGCGTCGCCGCTCCCCGCCTCCCCGAGGCTGTGCCGGATCTCCCGGTGGCAGTGGAAGCACGCGACGTTGTGCTTGGTGACGTGGTTCTCGTGGATGAACGGGATGTCTCCGAAACGCGCCAGCTTCTCCGGCTGGTTGTGACACGTGAAGCAGCGGTCCTGGGTCGCTTCGCCCTTGCCGCGGACGATGTCCATGTGGCAGTTCTGGCAGGAGAGCTTCCGGGTGGTGACGAAATCGCGGTGGTTGTAGCTCATGTTGCCCACCCGGAACGTCTTCTCCGGGAGGCGGTGACACCCGAGACAGCCCCCCACCGGCTTGAGATTCCGTCCCTCCCCCATGCCCTTGAAGTGGCAGAGGTAGCAGGTGTCGTAGGTCACCTCGACGTGCCGTCCCACGACGATCTGGGAGTGGCAGGAGACGCACCGGAGTTGCCGGCCGCGGCGCGGCTCGGTCAGGTGCGGCCGGTGGTCGAAGTTGATCCCCCGCTTCGTCACCAGCTTGCCCTCCAGCAGGCGGGTGGCGTGGCAGCCGGAGCGCAGGCAGGAGGTGTTCTCGATCTCCGCGAACGGTTTGGACGAGTAGGTCCGGGTGACGTACTTGGCGACCTGCGAGAGGGCCTGGAACTTCTTCCACAGCAGGGTTTGTGGTGCGCCGGGGGGGTAGTGGCATTCCACGCAGGCGACATGATTGTGCTTGGAGGTCTTCCAGGCCTGGTAGTACGGCTCCATGATATGGCAGGAATGGCAGAACGCCGGGCTCTCGGAGTAATGCACCGCCCCGCCCCCCAGCAACAAGAGCGCGAGCGCCGCGCCGACGATCTGCCGGCTGCGCCGTTCCCGGAACCACGCCCATATCCGCCTGATTGAGGTCATGATCGTTCATCTGCCTTCCGCCCCGACTCTAGCGACCGGCGATGCCTCCAGCCATGACGCTGGCTCAGGGCGGCATCTGACCGGCGACACTGCGTCATCTCATGCCGAACCATGACGCGCCGCAGACACCGCGCTGCGGCATGACGTCAGCGGTAGGCGACCGTCATCGCGTAGATGATGCCGACGACCAGGGCGAGGCCGATGACGAGGGCGATGGTGCCGAAGATGCGCGCGGCCCGCACGAGCGCCGGCGGCGGCATCCCGACCAGGCGCCGGGCGAGCTCGCCGCTCGCGACGAGCTCCTCGTATTCGGCGGGCCGGTCGCGTTCCAGCTCGCGCACGGGCACCCGGCCGGTAAAGATCACGAGATCCATGGGGAACTTGTCCGGCCGGAAGTGCGTGTTGAAAAAGTGCACCGTAAAGATGAACCCGACCGCGAGCAGGGCCTCGTCGCTGTGGATCACCGTCGCGACGTTGATCAACCAGCCCGGCAGCAGGCGGGTGAACAACTGAGGGAACCAGAGGAAGAGCCCGGACGCGCCGATGATCGCGATGCCCCAGAACACCGCGAAGTAGTCGAACTTTTCCCAGTACGTCCACCGGCCGTAACGCGGCCGCGGCCCCCGTCCGAGGAACCACGCGAACGTTCCGATGAGATCCCGGAGGTCCTTGAGCGTGGGCAGCATCGTTCCGGGCGAGGTGAGCAAGGCCCACCAGGACCCGTGCCGCTCGCGCGTGAGGCGATGGAGCGAGACGAGGTGGGACGCGAAGAGGAGGATCATCGTGATGGCCGCGGCGCGGTGGATCAGCCCCGCCGCCTCGAACCCGCCGACGAGAAGCGCCAATGCGACCGCCCAGCCGGTGTAAGAGAACTTGAGCGTCATCCCGGTCAGGGCGAGGCTGAGGAACGACACGACCATGACCGCGTGCGTGAGCCGCTGCCCGGGCGTGAACCGCTCGAACTGCGTCTCCCCCGCTTCCGATGCGCGCGGCGGATTCGCGCGGCGCATCTGGAGGGCGCGCGGGATCCAAAGCAGCGTGTGCAGCCCGCCGACCGAGAAGGTTCCGATCAGGAGCGCCGTCATGCCCCAGAACGACCAGAAGAGCCAGGGATAGCGCGCGGCATCGTGATGCGTGGCGTGCGTGAAGTAGCCCGCGAATCGCCGCGTCGCCCCCGGATGGCATTTCTTGCAGGTGTCGACGACGTGCTGGCGGTGCAGGGACGAGCGCGGGTCCGTGACGGGCAGGATGTCGTGCGAGCCGTGGCAGTCGTGGCACTTCGCCGTCTTCCCGTATCCGAGTTGCGACACCTTGCCGTGATAGGTCTGGAAGTAGGACTTGGCGGTCTCCAGATGACAGCGTCCGCAGCGGCCCATGATTTCCATGCGGAAGCCCGCGAGGTCGGTCCGCCGGATCGTGTGCGCCGTGTGGCAGTCGCTGCAGACCGGGAGCGGCTTGGCGGTCCGCGTCACGGCCGGGGAGTGGACGCTGTTCTGGAGCCGTTCGTACACGCCACGATGGCAGCGGCCGCAGGTTTCCGCGACGCGGTTCCGGTTGACGCTGGAGGCGGGGTCCGCCGCGGGCCGCATGCCGTGCGCGGTGTGGCAGCTCGTGCACATCGCGGTGACCACGAGGCCACTCTTGAGCAGCCCCTTGCCGTGGATACTTTCGGTGTAGTGCTCCGGAATGGAATGCTCGGTCCCGCGGTAGCGCAGGGCCGCCTTCTGGCCTTCGCGATGGCAGCTCGCGCAGAGGACGGGCACGTTGGTCGGATAGGTCGGCGAGGTGGTCTCGCCGCGACCCTTGATTCCGTGCGTGCCGTGGCAGTCGGCGCAGGCCGGGGCGTTGTGTTCGCCGCCCGTGGAGAGCCGGCCGTGGATGCCGCCGCGGTACTCGCGCACGGTCGTGTCGTGACAGATCGCGCAGTTGACCTTCTTGACCACCGTTTCGCACGGCCGCGTGCGCGACGGCGCCACTCCCGTGTGGCATTGGGCGCAGGCGACCTTGCGGTGCATCGATGATGACAGCTCGCGCGCGGCGACCGTCAGCGGATGCCCCGCCGCGCTGGCCAGCCCGGCCTTGGCATGGCAGGAGAGGCAGTCCCGGTTGGCCATGCCCTGGTCGTAGTACGCCTTGCGGGCCTTGTGCGGCTGATGGCAGTCCACGCAGACGGGGATCTGGTGCGGGGCCTGCTCCCAGAGCTTGCCGTTGATGACCTTCCGGTGCACCTCCTCGATCAGGGCGTGGCAACGGGTGCAGGTGCCGGTGACGTTGGCGCGCGCGATGGAGGAGGCCGGATCGGTGTGCGGAAGAATGCGGTGCGCGGTGTGGCAGGAGACGCACGTGGCGGTCACGCGCAACCCCCGCTTGAGCAGGCCCTCGCCGTGCATGCTCTCCGAGTAGTTCTCGAGGATGCGCGACTGGTGGATCGCCCGCTGCGACTGCACGGGCGCTCCCTCGCGGTGGCAGGAGCCGCAGACGAAGGGGACCCGGAGCGGAGCGACCGCCGAGGCGGGCGAGGCCACCGGGAGGATCTCGTGATTGCCGTGGCACGAGGAGCAGCGGGGCGCCAGCGCGTCGCCGCGCGCCGCCGCGCGGCCGTGCAGGCTCGCCGCGAAGTCCTTCCCCTGCGCGGCGTGGCAGGACCCGCAGTCGGGGGGCGGCACCGGGGTCGCGTGCGGCAGCTCGGCTCCCTTGAGCGCGGCGTGGCATTGCACGCACGCCAGCTTCCCGTGCACGGAGGTCGGCAGGCCGCGCGCGAGGGCGTCTTCGGCGTGGCAGGCGAGGCAGGCCGCGTTGTCCTCCCCGGCGGCTCGGGCGGCGCCGGCGAACACGAGGGCGAGGACGAGCCACGACCTCACGGCCGCGGCTCCCGCTTGACGCGTCCGGTCAGCCACGCCCAGTTCATGGGGTACACGGCGGGATCGAAGATCGTCCAGTAGAAGTGCCACGCTGGGACCGAGAGGCAGGCGAGCACCGCCTCGAGGAAGTGCACCAGCGTTGCGAAGGTGGTGACCCAGAGCGGGAAGTGCCGGAGCGAGTAGCCGTTGAAGACGAGCAGCGCGCCCGTGCCCGCCATCACCAGAGAGCCCCAGATCAGCGCCCAGTACTCGGCCCGCTCGATGTAGCAGGGAGTGGGCAGCACGGGGCGCGCGCGCGCGAGACCGAGGTTGTACGCGAGGAGACGGACGGGATCCGTCAGGTCGCGCAGCCGGGGCCAGAGCCGGTTCGCCAGCAGGTCGCGCCCGCGCGCGGTCCCGAGCATGTAGGCGGCGTGCCAGAGTCCCGTGAGGACGAAGACGAGGGCCGTCCAGCGGTGCACCGCCTTGCGGAGACCCTCGCCGCCCGCGAGCCGGAACGGCGTGCCCCACCACGCCTCGGGGACCTTGAGCGCGAACCCCGAGTAGGCGAGCGTGGCGAAGGCGATCAACAAAGCCGCGTGCTGGAGCCGCTCGTGCCGGGTCATCCGTAGCCCGTCGTCGTGCGGGCCGCCGGGATCCGAGACGGCCTTGCGCAGCCAATCCGCGGCGTTGTGCAGGAGCATGCCGCCGATCGTCAAGGGGATCACCACCGCGTAGAAGAGCCGGGCCAGGCGCACGAGGGGATGCTCGCCCGACCCGGCCCGGCCGTGGAGTCTTCCGGCTGAAGCGAGCGTGGTGCTCGCGCCCGGGTGGCACTGCCCGCAGGTCCGGCTGATATTGCGCGGATGGACCCGGGAGGCCGTATCGGTGGAGGGCAGGACGTCGTGCCAGCCGTGGCAGGAGGCGCAGTTGGCCGTGTGGAGGTCCCCCCCGCGGCTTGCGAGACCGTGATAGGAATCCAGGAACGTCGTGAGCCGGTCCGTCGGCAGCCCGAACGTGGCGGTGAGCCGTTGCGAGTCGTGGCAGACGGCGCAGGTCTTCGTGACCGCCCCCCGGTAGACGAGGGAGGCGGGATCCCGCGCCATCCGGATCGTGTGTTCGCCGTGGCAGTCCGTGCAGACCGGCGCTTGGCGGATGCCCGCGTTCAGCGCCTGCCCGTGCCGGCTCTTCCGGTACTCGGCGTACACGCGCGCGTGGCACGCCCCGCACGTCGCCGGGATGGCGGCGTGGAAGACCCGGGAGCGCGGATCGGCCGCACGCTGCACGCCGTGGGCGCCATGGCAGTCCGAACAGGTCGCGGCGGCGGTCCGGCCCGCCCGCATGGCCGTCGCGTGCACGCTCAGCTCGAACGTGTCGATCAGGCGCCCCGCGGGGCGCAAGGCGTGGGGGGTCTTGGCCCCCGCGTGGCACGAGGCGCACAAGGCCGCGATGCGGGGGCGCGCGATCGAGGCGACCGCCCGCGCGGGATGCGGGCCCACCTCGAACCCCCGAAGACAGGACGCGCAGCCCCGGCGGCCGTGCACGGAGCCGCGGTACGCGGCCTCGTCCACGCGGGGGCCGGGTCCGCTCTCGCCGTGGCAGGCGAGACACGCGGCGTCATCGGCCCGCGCGGACTCCGCGAGCGCTCCGGCCGCGCCGAGCGCGACCACCGCGAGCAGCCACCTCTTACACATGGCAGCCATTGTGCGCCGACACGGGGCAGGACCCCATGAGCGCCATCACGGGTGGAACGTGACGAGCCCCACCGGGGTCGGCAGGGCTCGGGAAAGGATGCGAACTAGAACGTGGTGACGAGCTTCATGTAGACCGAGTGCACCTCGTAGTCCTGCGCGAGCGTGTCCATCGAGAGCAGACCGTTGTACCCGCCCGAAATGGTCTTGCCCACCGATTCGTACCCCTCGTACTGGAACCCCGAGATCTTCCACACGTCGTAGCGGTACCCCAACACGGCGACCGCCGACTTGAACAGGCCGGGGACTGCGAGCGTGTAGCGCAGGCTGGTGCCGACGCTTCCCCCGCGGGCGGAATCCACCCGGGGGAAGTCCTGAGGGATGAACGGGTTGGTGTCGTAGGCGGTCGCCGAGGTCTTGCCCCCCTCGGACCCCACGTACACGGGGCTGTCCATGTCGATGGCGCCCTCGTTCTGGGTGTACTGTCCCTCAAGACGCCACGAGAGCTTCTGCGGCATGAGCGCCACGTCCGTCGCGGCGCCGAGCGTCCGGACGACGTCGGTCGCGTCCGCCGTCCAGTTGCTGTAGTCCTCGATTCCCCCGAACTGGTCGTAGGGATCCCCGACGGGCAGCACCCCCGTGGTTCGATTGCGCATCGCCCACTGCCGGGAGCGCTGTGACGAGAATGTCCGCTCCTGCGAGGCGAAGGCGGAGAACGTGACTTCCTCGCTGACCGCGTAGTCGAGCCCCAGGGAGGTCAGGTCGCGCGAGGCGTTCCGGAGGCCGAACTCCGTGGCGGGGTAGTGGTCCCGGCCGGCCACCTGTTCCAGGGAGAGGGTCAGATCCTCCATCGGCAGGATCGTGACCATGGCCACCAACTGGCTGCGGTCCCGGCTGGCGGCGTAGAACTTGCGCATCCAGGGCAGCTCGCCGCCCGAGTAGACCGTGCCGCTGTAGTCCGGGTAGTCCGAGTCCCGGACGCCGTGCTCTCCGCTCACCCGGACCGTGGCCCAGTCCAGGGCGCGTGTGTCGAAGCTCAGGACGGCGCGGTTCTCCTGTTCCCGGTTCGCCGAGCCGTTCTTGAACGTGGCGAGGATGTGCGTGAGCTTCAGCCCGAGGGTGGAGCGCCGGGACACCTCGATCTCCTGCTCGAGCGCGACCTCGCGTTCGATGTAGCTGACGTTTTCGGGCGTCGCGCTGCCTTGCTGCGCCACGTCCAACTGCGACATCTGGGGCGTGACGAATTCCTCGGTGCGGTTGTCGTGCTGGACGTAGCGGTACTCCGCTTTCACGTCGTACCGTTCGAGCGGCCGCGCCGAGAGGCTGCCCGTCAGCAGTGACTTGACGACCTCGCCTTCCAGCGACTTGCGCGGAAGGTCCGGGGGCGTCATGGTCGGGTTCGTGGTCTGCGGCAGAAAGTCCACGTTCTGCTTGTTGACCGTGCGGTGGGCCGAGCCGTCCACGCGCAGGTGGTAAGGCAACGCGGTTCCCAGCGCCACGCCCAGCGAGTCCGCGGTGTTGTCCGGCGGGAGCGCGTGTCGGCCGACGTCGGCCCCCGCGGCGTAGTTGGCCGAGTAGCCGCTCGCGGTCGTCGTGTTCGTATACCGGAACGGGTTGTCGTAATTGAACCCGAGGGACTTGTCGTCGAACGTCGAACGGCCCGCGCTGAGCTGGGCGTAGGCGGGCAGGCCCCCGTGGAGCGGAACCCGGCCCATCCACCCCGCGCGCGCCGTGAGGTTGAGCGTCTGGTAGTCGATGGGCTCCGGGAGCTCGATGGCATTGCCGAACCCGAACCCGCCGCCGAACGGCCGGGTCCCCTTGCGGTGCTCGCCGTCGAGGTCCACGCCGGCGCTGAACGACGCCGGCAGGTTCCAGTCGAATGTGACGTTGACCCGGTCGCGGCGCAGGCCGAGGTCCACCTCCGACGCGCCCGCCGTGTAGACGGATGCGGTGCCGGCCATGACCTCTGCGAGGCCGTCGGCCGCGTTGTTGGTGCTCGTCGAGTTCTGCAGCTTGTACTGGATCGCGTCGTCGAGCGTGAGCGTGTTGGTGCCCACCCCCGAGTACAGCGTTTTGGCGCCGTACGCGAAACTGTGCCCGATGCGCCGATAGTCGGCGTGGAGCTTCCACAGGCCGTAGCGCCCGGCGCCCAGCGTCGCCCGGCCGTCGAGCGAGTCGCCGACGTTCGGGGTCGTCCGGCCCTCCGCGTCGAGGTCGAGGTGGGTTACCGCGAACGGTTAGGCCGGGAGGCCGAGCGCCGGGGTCAGCGCGAACTGCGATCCTCCGTGCGAGCGCGGGTTGAACCAGAACTCGCGGTACTTCGCGTTGTCCGCGCCGGGTCCGCTGACTTCCGTTCCGAGGCCGAAGGTCCCCGAAACCGTGCGGTCTTCCGCGGCCGCGACGGCCGCCGCGACCGCCAGCGTTGCGATGCCGAAGATCCTCGTGAGGGTTCGCATGATGATCACCTCCTCAACGCAAGTAGTAGACGCCGGTCGTGTGGTTGCTGCCGTGAATCTGGTTGTGGCAGTTCACGCACGCCCGGTAGGTGGCACGGGGGTTGAGTTCCTGGAACGTGTTCCCTACGGGATTCCGCGGATCGATGGCGTAGATGGTCCCAGGATGCCGCGCTTGCGAGTGGCACTGTTGGCAGAGGAAGGGCTGCTTCGCGGCCAGGAGCTTTCCGTGCGTCGAGCCGTGGGATTTGTGGCAAGTGAGGCAGTTCTCGGTGACGGGCCGGTGTTCGAACAGGAAAGGCCCGCGCTTTTCCGCGTGGCACAGGAAGCACGTTTCGACGATGGTGTTGCCCTTGAGGAGCTTCTCGCCCTCGCTGCCGTGCGGCTTGTGGCAGCTCGTGCATGTGATCTTGCCTTCCGGTACGGGGTGGTGGTTGCTCTTCGCGAACTCCGCCCGGACGTCCATGTGGCACTTCATGCAGGTGTCCTTCTCGACCGGCGTCTTCAGGAGGCGCCGGTTGCCGGCGTGAACGCCGTGGCAGCCCGTGCAGGACACCCCGCGGCTGTCGTGCTTGGACCCGTCCCAATGGAGCCGCTCCCCGCCGGCGTGGCACTGCAGGCACTGCGCGCTCGACTCCTTCGGCGATGCCGTCTTGGGGCCGAGCTTGATCGTCGCAAAACCGGGGTTGGTCCGGTCGCCCGCCGCCGCCGCGTGCAGCGAACCCGCCCCGTGGCAGGTCTCGCAGGACTGCTCGAAGTCGATCCCCTTGGCCGTCGGCCAGGCCTTGGCGTGGACATTGCCCTTGAACGATTCCTTCGCCGCGTGGCACGCGAGGCAGGTGGAGGCCCCGACGAGTTCCGCCTTCTCTCCCCCTTCCGGTGCGATTGCTTTAACCAGCGGTACAATCGGCGGTGCAGGAACTTTGG
>CAYHEI010000036.1:11754-12635 GCA_964355385.1 uncultured bacterium
GGGGGGCCCCCCCCCCCGGGCCCCCCGGCCCCCCCCCGGGGGGGGGGGGGCGGGGGGGGGGGGCCGGGCGGGCCCGCGGGGGGGGGGGGGGGGGCGCCCCCCGCCGGCGCGGAGTCGGTCGCGGGCGTGGAGCCCTCCGTCTCCGCGGCCAGGACCAGCCGGGGGGCGGCAAGAGCGAGGAGCAGCGCGAGGCGGATCATTGGGCACCTCCCGGAGCGGCCGTTTGGATGAAGCGATAGGTCAGGCTCACCCGGTGCGCGATCCCCAGCTCGCCGTACGGCAGGAAGGCGTAGTCCACCGCAAGCCCGCGCCACGCCAGACCCAGCCCCGCCGTGACGCCGTTGAGGCCCGACAAGCCCTGATCGTTCAGGTTGAGCAGGTATCCCGCGCGCACCGCCAGCATCGACATGATGACGTCCTCCGCGCCCAGGTTCACCCGGTTCGGCCCCTTCGCTTGGATCTCCCCCGCCGCCGCCACCACCACCCCGGGCCCCCCCCCCCCCGCCCCCGCGACCCACCCCCCCCCCCGCCCCCCCCCCCCCCCGGCCCCCCCCGCCCGCGTCAACCCGAGATTCGCCCAGCTCGCCCCGACGGCGAGTCCGGGCACCTCCACGCTCTTCCACAGCACGCCCAGATCGGCGTTGTACGCGGCATAGCGCGCGGTGTCCAGCGTCTGCTGCACGCCCTTGAGCGCCGCCCCCACGGCCAGCCCGTGGGCGAGACCCACGCCCCATCCCGCGCTCGCGCCGAGCGTCCCCGCTCCGTACGCGCCCCGGAGCATGCCGTACTCGTCCCGCCGCTCGAACTCGCCCGCGTCGGTGAAGTCCACCGCCGCCGCCAGCCCCCCCACGGCGCCCGCGGGTAGGCCCAGGATCACCGTC
>CAYHEI010000037.1:0-12624 GCA_964355385.1 uncultured bacterium
GTGCTGTTCCGTTCTGCGGGACGGCCGACAGGTCCACTGCGAGCACGCGCCGGGCCGCCGGACTGGCGTTCCCCGCGACGTCCTTCGCCCACGCCGCCAGGGTCCAGCGTCCCTCGCCCGGCAGCTCGACGCGGACGATCTCCGTCGCGGAGCGCTGCGCGTCCGCCGGGGGCGCCGCGGGAATCTCCTCGCCGTGCGGGAAGACCGCGTACGCGTACTCGGCGACGCCGGAGAGATCCTCCCCCGGCTGGAAGACGATCTCGGCCGCGCGGGTCGCGGCCCACCCGCCTTCCGGATGGGTCGCGCAGGTGATGCCCGGCGCGTGCGCGGCGAGATCGATGCGCACGTCCCAGGACGCGACCGCCGACATGTTGCCCGCCTGGTCCACCGCCCGCGCCCAGAGCGTCCAGAGCCCGTCGCCGGGCGCCTCCCGCTCGCCTTCCAGCCCCAGGGCGAGCTCCCACACGTCGGGCTCCTTCCCCGCCGCGGTGAACGCGAGCTCGACGCGGGCGATCCCCGAGTGCGCGTCCTTCGTCTCGATCGCGTACTGGACCCGGCGTTTCGCGGTCCAGGCGCCCTTCGCGTGCGAGGGAGAATAGGCCGCGAGGTCCGGCGCGGTCGCGTCCGTCCGCAGCTGGTAGACGAGGGGCGCGCTCTTGCGCCCGCGCTCGTCCACGGCGCAGACGTGCCAGTACCACACGCCTTCCTCGATCGTCACGCGGCAGGCGGGGTCCGCCACCCGCATCGCGCCCGCGGGCGGCGCTTCCTGCCGCTTGCGGTCGAGCCAGTAGAGGTACGAAACGTGCTCGCCCTCCACCGCGTCCCCCGCCATCGCGCCGTCCCGCGCGCGGCTCCAGATGCCCTCCGGATGGTTGCACGCCCGCATGCGCGGCATGGCCAGCCCGGTGGTGAGACGCATGGTCATGTGTACGGTGGCCGACAGGTTCCCCGCCCCGTCCTCCGCGGCGACGTGCAGGTGCCACACCCCGTCCCCCTTCGGCTTGCACTGCAGCCGCTCGGACGGGTGGCGGACGCCGTTGGTCCGGTCCACGACGGTCTCCGCGCGCTGGTCGAGGAGGCACCAGAACGCCGGGATCCCCGAGTCGTCCCGCGGCGCCTTGAGCGCGAAGGTGACCGTGCCCGTGTCCTGCCACTCGATGAAGGGGTCCGCGGTGAACGCGACGACGGGCGGATCCGCGCGGGTGTCCGCCTGCACGGGAAAGTGGACCGTCTCGCTCGCGTTCCCCGCGCCGTCCACCGTCCGGACGTGCAGGAACCACTTCCCGTCGTCGGCGAGATCGAACGCGAGGGTCTTCTCGGCGAGCACGGGCAACGTCTCGGGATTGGGGTGCGTGCCGGGCGCCGCGTTCAGCTCCGCGATGACGCCCGCGACGCCCGTCAGCTCGTCCTCCGCCTCCCACCGGACCTCCAGCCGGCGCAGCGCGTACGCGCGCGCGGGCTCGGGGTGGCTGCGCGACGCGAGGCGCGGCGCGGGCGCGACGCGGTCGCACACCGCCTCGGCGAGCGGCCCGGCGTCCAGGAGGGCGCCCGCGGCGGCCTCGGGCCAGTCGGTGTACGCGAGCGGCTTGGCCTCGGGGATGCCCTCGCACTCGTCGAGGTGGGCGCACTCCTCGCTCGCCGGGATCTCCGCGACGAGCTCGGAACGGGTTCCGCCCGCGAGCGACCGCCGGACCCGGTAGGAAGCCAGCCCGGACAGCTCGTCCCAGCTCGCGTCCCACGTGACGCGGATGCGGCCGCCCGGCAGCGTCTTCGCCTCGACAAGCGGGATCTCGAGCGGCGGAACGGTGTCCACGAGCGTGACCTGCCCCTCCTCCCAGACGCCCCGGCGGCCGTAGGAGTCCAGCGCCCGCACCGAGAACTCGTAGACGCCCTGGCCCTTGATCTCGACCTCGCCCACGTTGCCCTCGACCCGCTCGGCGACGACCGTCCATTCCTGCGCGCCGCCCTCCCGCATGCCGACCGACACCGCCACGACGCCGTCCTCGCGCTCCCACTCCAGCCTTATTTTTTGATGGTTCCAAATGGAAGGAAGACCGCGCAGCCGGGCGTGCGGCGGGCGCGTTACGATCCGCAGCGGGTAGTGCGCGACGGAACTCATGTTGCCCGCGCCGTCCACCGCCGCGACGTGCGCATACCACAAGCCGTCGGCGAGCCGGGAGAGCTTGAGCGCGGGCTCCGCGAGCGCGCCGTCCACCCCGCGCACGAGCGTGCTCGCCGGATTCCGGTCCAGGCGCCAGACATACTCCTTGATTCCGCTGTCGTCGCGGGGCGGATCCCATTCGATTTCCGCGTCGGTGAGCGTCGTCCACTGGTCGGGGGGGTGCGAGCGCGAGCGGAGGACCGGGGCGGGCGCCTCCTTGTCGCAGATCCCCTGCGCGTCCACGCCCTCGGTCTGCGCGTTGCCCAGGGCGTCCTCGGACCCCACGCGGTACCAATACCGCCCGCCGTGCGCGAGGCCCGAGCCGTCGTCCACGAATTCGAGGACGCCCGCGGCCACGGTCCCGACCTTCATCCCGAGGCGGCCCTCGTCCGACCCGCGGTACACCGCGTACCGGACGACCTCGCTGAGCGCGTCCTCGACGGGACCCCACTTGAGCAGCACGTCGCCTCCCGCCAAGGACCGGGCCTCGAGGAGCGTGACCGGAGCCGGGGGCGACCCGTCGAATACGACGGCGTGCTGCGTTTCCGCGGCGGCCTGCATCCCGGCGCGGTCCTCCGCCACCACGCGGTAGCGCATCCGCCAGCCGTCCTCGCCGCGCACGCGCACCGCGGTCCCCTTGCCCTCGTACGCCGTCTCCCAGGCGGCCCCGGCGTCCCCGTCGCGCCGCTGCTGGATGAGGATCCGCGCGATCCCGCTGCGCTCGTCCTTCACCTGCCAGGCCAGCTCGAGCTCCCCCGCGCGCGCGAGGGCCGGAGGCGGATCGAGGACCACCGTCGGCGGCGCGGTGTCGATCTGCACCCGGTGCGAGGTCGGCTGGCTCTCGTTCCCCGCCTGGTCCCGGAGGCGGACATACACCTCCCACGTGCCGTCCGGCAGGCGGGGCAGGGCCCACTTCGCGGCGGGGGCCCGCTGGAACGCGAGCTGGTCCCAGGCCTCGCCGATCCGCCCGATCGCGAAGAGAAAGCCGTCCACGCCCGACCCGCTGTCGGTGCCCTTGGCCTCGAGCTCGACCACCGGGAGGTTCGACCACTTCGCCGAGTCCGGATGCGTGGGCGACGTGACCGAAGGCACGCCCGCCGCGGTGTCGCAGCGCAACGCGCGGAGCGCCGCGTCTCCGACGTTCCCCGCCTCGTCCACGCCGGCGACCGCGAGCCACCAGACCCCGTCGCCCTCGAGCACCCCGGCGAACGCGGGACCCGCCAGCGCCGTGTCGGCGGGCCCGAGCTGCGTGATCCGCTGCGCGGCGAGCCGCGCGACGTAGCGAGCGGCCCCGGGCACCGGCTCCCACGCGACCCGGATCTCCCGCGACGGGAACCAGCGATCCTCCGCCGGGTGGGTCGGCGACTCGAGCGCGGGCGCCGCCAGCACGGGGGTCGCGAATCCCTTGTCGCTCAGGTGGACCGCCTCGCTCCCCTCCGCCGTCCTCGACTTGATCAGGAAGGTGTAGCGCGTCCCGGCCGTAAGCCCCTCCAGGATCGCGCGGTGACGCCGCGAGAAGGTCGAGTTGCCGATCGTCTGGTCGCGCACGGCGCCCGCCCCGAACTGCACCAGCGCGTCGCACGGCGTGTCCGTCGCCCATTCCAGAACGGCCCGGGAACTCGTGACCGCGCTCACCTGCACGTCCCGGATCGTCGGGGCCGCCGACTCGGTCACGACCGAACGGTACACGCGACCGCGGGACTCGGTGCCGACGTACAGACGTCCCTTGTGCGCGGCCAGCAGGCGCAGCGCGGCCTCGGGCGACTGCGCAACCACCTCCCACTTGGCGCCGTTCGAGCTCGCGTAGAGCCGCCCCGCTTCCCCCGTTCCGGCGTACAACCGTCCGCCGAAGGAGGCCAGCGCGTAGACGTTCACGTCCTTGGGACTGTGGAAGCAGCGCTCCCACGCGATGCCGTCCGGGGCGCGAAAGATCGCTCCGCCCTCGTCGTGGCTGCACGCGGCGTAGAGCCCATCGACCGTGGAAAGGAACTGGTTCACCATGCGCTGGCCCGTCTGCGAGGCGATCTCCCACAGCTCCCCGTCCTCGCTGCGGAGGATCAACCCGCCGGGGTACGTACCCGCGTACAGCGCCTCGCCGTGCACCGCGAGCGCGGTGATGCCGAGTTCCTTGGCCTGGTGCACCACCTCCGTCTCGCGGCCGTTCCAGCGCAGGATCCGCCCTTGCGCCGAGGTCCCGGCGAAGAGCGCGCCGCCGAAGG
This sequence comes from uncultured bacterium, assembly GCA_964355385.1. GTDB lineage: Bacteria > Oederibacteriota > CAKKQC01 > CAKKQC01 > CAKKQC01 > CAYHEI01. The sequence goes on from CAYHEI010000037.1 coordinate 4,381, forward strand.
CGGCCAGCGCATGAACGCGCTCTTCACCCGTGGAGAACGCGGGACGCCACTCCTCCCCTTCCTCGTTGACGTACACCAGCCCCTTGAGGTTCGTGCCCGCGTACGCCCCGAGCGCCCCCCCCGTGGGGGTGAAGGACGCCAGGCAGTAGACCTGGGTGGAGTACTCGCTGGGCTCGAAGATGTCCTCCCCACCCTCGGTCTCGAACATCTGGAAGACGTCGGAGGGCTGCTGGGTGACGGGCAGCCGCTTCCAGGCCTCGCGGCTTCCTCCCTCGGACGCGAGAACCAGGTCGAGGTTGGTCGCGATGAGCAGCCGGTTGGGGAGGGACAGGGCGGCGTACGGCACCAAGCCGCGCGCCTCCTCGTACACGGACTCGAGGGACACGTTCGCCGACGACGCGAGCTGCTTGAGGATCGCGGCCTCGAGACCCGCCTGCGCCTCCTCGGAGGACTCGCCGTACGCGACGAGCCCCGGGAAGTCGTCCGCCGACGCCTTGAAGCGGCCGGGCTGGACCTGCGTGACGCTCGCCTTGAAGTGCAGGACCACGGTGTCCTGGGCCGACGCGTTCCCTCCCGACATGGAGATTATGTTACGGGCGCGGACCCTCCCGGGGCAACGCCCGGCGCGGCTCGCTGGCGGACCACCTCGAAGCACAGGATCGCCGCGGCCGCCGACACATTCAGCGATTCCACGCGTCCCCGCAAGGGAATCCGGACCAGCGCGTCGCAGGTTCGGCGGGTCAGCTCGCGCAGCCCCTTCCCCTCCTCGCCCAGCACGAGGGCCACCGGGCCCCGCAGATCGGCCGCCGTGTGGTCGCCCGGCGCGGAGGCGTCGGCGCCCACGATCCAGCAGCCGCGCGCCTTCAAGCGCTCCAGCGCGTCCCGCAGATTCACGACCCGGGTGACCGGCAGGTGCTCGACCGCGCCCGCCGAGGCGCGCGCCACTCCCTCGCCCTCCGGGGCCGTGCGGTGCAGGGTCGCGATCACGCCGTGCGCCCCCGCGCCCTCGGCCGTGCGGACGATCGCACCCAGGTTCTGCGGATCCTTGAGCTCGTCCAGGACGACCAGGAAGGGAGCCTCGCCCACCGAGCTCGCGCGCGCGAACAGCGCGTCCAGCCCCGTCTCCGGCGCGGGCGCGGCCTCCGCCACGATCCCCTGATGAGCCGTGCCGCCCGCGAGCGCGTCGAGGGTGGCCCGGTCCCCCTCCCGGACCGGAACGCCGCGCTCCGCGGCCGCGGAGCGGATCTCCTCGAGGATGCTTCCCTTGGTGCCGGCCTGGATCGTCACCGCGGTCGCCCGGCCCGCGCGCAGCGCCTCGAGCACCGCTCTTCGTCCGGCGACGCGCCCGTTCACGTCTTCCGGGCGACGGAGCCCGTGGGCGTGTCCTCGACCGACCAGCCCCGCCGCATGATCTCCGCGCGCAGCTCGTCCGACCTGGCCCACTCCTTGCGCGTGCGGGCGTCCTCGCGCTCCTTGACCAGCGCCGCCACCTCCGCGGGCGGGCCGCCGGCCGACGAGAGCTCGATCCGGATGCCCAGTGCGTCGAGCCGCCGCAGCACCTCGTCCCGGACGCGCTTGAGCGCGCCGAACGAGGCCCGGCCCTGCATCCGTTCGCCCCGCACCCGAGCCGCGAGCGGGAAGATCTCGGCCAGGGCGCGGGGCGTTCCCAGGTCGTCGTCCATCGCGGCGTCGAACGCGGCGAGATGCTTCTCCGCGTCCGCGGCGAGCGTTCCCTCTTCGGTGCCTCCGCTCACGGAGGGGCCGAGATCGAGATCCCGCTGCAGGGATTCCATCGTCTCCTTCGCCTGGCGTTCCGCGACGTCCGACCACTCGAACGGCGAGCGGTAATGCGTCTGGCAGATCAGCAGCCGCAGCGCCGGCGCGGGCAGCCGGTCGAGCACGACCTGCATCGGCAGGACGTTCCCGAGCGACTTGGACATCTTCTCGCGGTTGAAGGTGACCCAGCCGGGGTGCGTCCAGATCCGCGCGAACGACTTGCCCGTCGCTGCCTCGCTCTGGGCGATCTCGTTCTCGTGGTGCGGGAACACCAGGTCGTGGCCGCCGCCGTGCAGGTCGAACGTTTCTCCCAGGTACTTCATGGACATCGCCGAGCACTCGATGTGCCAGCCGGGCCGGCCCCGCCCCCACGGGCTGTCCCAGGCGGGCTCCCCCGGCTTCTCCCCCTTCCACAGGGCGAAATCCAGGGGGTCCTCGGCGTGCGACTCGCGTTCGATCCGCGCCCCCGGCTGGAGCCGGTCCACCGAGTTGCCGGAAAGCTTTCCGTAGCCGGGGAACTTCCGCACCCGGAAGAGGACGTCGCCCGCGGCCGCGTACGTGAGCCCCTTCGCCTCCAGCGCGCGGATCAGGTCGATGATTTCCGGAACGTGCCGGCTGGCGTACGGCTCCACCTCGGGCGGCTGCAGGTTCAGCCGGGCGTACATCGCCATCCGGATGGCGTCGTACTTGGCGACCACCGCGGCGGGCGTGACGCCCTCCTCGCGGGCCTTGTTGATGATCTTGTCCTCGACGTCCGTCACGTTGCGCACGTGCATGACCGTGAGGCCCCGGAACCGCAGCCAGCGCTTGAGGGTGTCGAACACGATCGCGGTGCGCGCATGGCCGATGTGCGGCGCCGCCGTCGGCGTCAGCCCGCACTCGTACATCCGGAACGTCCCGTCCGGGTGCGCCGCGCGCGCCTCCTCCTTCTCGCGCGTGAGGGTGTTGTAGAGGCGGATCAAGGCTTCGCCATGTGGTTTAGGGTTCCTTCGCCCGACGGGCGCAGCTGAGTAACGCCTGCCTTGACCACTCTTCTGTCACTAAGTCCGAGGTGCTTGACGCCCTCACATGCTAGGAGGATAATCTTCATGGGGACTAAGGTTCCCGCTTCCAAAGCGATATACGGGCCGCCTTCGGGCGGCCCATTTTCTTTTCGTCCCCGCTATCATTCCCATCAACCGCGGAGTTCAGCGGAGTTCATTCGAAAGGTCATGGACGGTGGGGCTACTCAGGTGCTTGACGGTGGTTCCTGTCGCCTTGTCGAACCGCAGGACACGAATCTCCTTAAAAACAGCTGAAGCCGCCGAAAGACCTTGCTCTATGACCTGATGAGCGTGCGTTGCGATCATGATCCTGGGCGAGGCACCATCCACTCTTGATGCAAACTCTTCGAGATACCGAAATCTGTCGAAACGCTGGTCAGGGTAGATACCCGTCTCAGGTTCATCAAGGCAGATCAAGTCAGAAGGAGAGGCGGTGTGGAGCCTCCAGAGGAGGAAAGTCGACAACAAGACACCATCGGCTTCCTGAGGCGCTGGGATAGGGTCCTCACTTCGCTCGGTCAGGTATGTAAGTCGCACGCCCTGCCAATCCGACTTGAACCCAATCGAACGCAGGTGAGGGTACGACCGCTTGAGCTCAGCCTCGATACTCGAGAATCTCTCCGCTCGCTCTTCAAGCAGTTCGCGCAGCTTGATTGCTACCCCCCAACCATTGGCGGCTACCGTGACAGTCTTCTTGGCAGAATCCTCACCAGGGGGGGCGATCGAGAGAGCGATGTCATTGGCACTAGGTCGGTACCGCCAAGTAGTTCCCAAACTCTCGCTCGTATTCAATATCGGCTCAAGGTGGGGCCGAGCTTTCGCATCATTCAGATAGGGATGCACCAAGAACCGCATCGTGGCTCGCATGGGGTGCTGCAGCACGAATTCGCCCCTGCGCTCAGTAGGAAATGAGAATGACTTCCCTTCGCTAACCTCAAGCCAACCATCGCCCGCACGGAGTCTTTCTTTTGTCACACTCCAACCCGAGGCGTTCTTCTTGATCTCAAGAAAGTAGTCAGGCTCGGATTGAGCTGCAAGGGCGTCGAACCAAACAGAGAAACGGATAGGTAGACTTGAATTTCCTGACCATACAAGATCATCAAAGTTCACTCCGGGCTCAAGCTGAAAATCACGCTCGCCGCGGAGTGGAGCACCATGATGGAGCCTTGAGAGTGTAACCAGACTCTTGAAGATCGCGGACTTCCCAACTGCGTTCTTGCCCACCAAGGTAGTAAACCGAGAGATCGTCAGATCAACGCTCTTGAGCGACATGAAATTCTCAACGTGGACCCTGGAGATCATTGGTGCAACTCCTTCTCGTACGCGACATGCGTGCCGAAGATATTCATGGTGAGCATTATAGTCTACGTGTGCACCAATCGCATGACGAGATCTTCGTTTGACGGCAGAAACTCGTAGGACAAGAGATCGGCGGGCGCGACCCAGGCGAGCTCGGGACCGTCGAGGGGGCGGGGCTCGCCGGACACGAGACGGCACGAGAAAAGGTGGAGCACCAGCGTCCGCCCGGGCGTCGCAATCTCCACCCGCTCGAGCAGCTCAACGGGCTCGATCGCGCAGCCCAGCTCCTCGCGGATCTCGCGGACCAGGCATGCCGCAAGCGCCTCCCCCTCCTCGCGCTTACCGCCGGGGAACTCCCAGAGTCCAGGCGCGCCCCCCTGATCCGCGTCCACGTCCCGGCGGCGGCAGATGAGGTAACGGCCTCCGCGGCGTACGACCGCCGCCGCCACGTCAACCTCACTCATGCGAATCTTGAGCGGAAGTGGCAGAGGTGCCGGACGCAGCAGGACAGGGACTGGAGCGCCCGCGCCGTGCAGACCATCGGCTTAAGGTCTTCCGAAAGGCTTTGAGGATCCCGTACGCCTTGGCGAGCGTCCCGCCGTATGGCTCCAGCCAAGTCGGCGGGGCATCGACGGGGAAGCTCAGCCAATGCGTATCCTCGCCTTCCGCCCCGCCATGCTGACCTGGGGTCTTGCTCCGCAAGACCGCCTTCGGCACCACCCAGCACGACGCGTCGAAGGGAGACGAGCCGAGACAGATACCATGGATGTAATCCTGATCTCTGATCTGTTGAAACTTGAAGATTCCATTCTCCCACTCTGTCGAGAACTTGATCTCGACCCGCACTCCCTCGATCAAACGATCAGCCTCCGAATCAGGCGAACGATTGACATCGAGATTCCTCGCGGCGCACCAACCCGCAATGAGTTGCTCGCCGATCTTCCCCCTTCGGCGAGACGCCTGCGAGCGTATCCACGCGAATGGACTGCCCTCCCACGGGTCTGCCGCCGTTCCCGCGTAGTCAGCCTGCAGCGTTCCTGCGATGGTGGCGAGCAGTGCCACGTCGGAATCGGACACATGTCTTCTCATCCTCCGAAGAGGGCCTCCTGACGTGACGAAGAGTGCCACGGCGAGGGATCGAAACCCGTCCACTCGACGGACGGCGACTCCGCGAACCGGCGGGCCATGACCTCGAGGGCGGCGGGGTTGTCGTCCACGAGGATGAACCGACGGCCGAGTTCCAGGCAGGCGGCCCCCGTCGTCCCGCTCCCGGCGAAGAAATCCAGGACGAGGCCGCCGGGCCGCGACGAGGCCTGGACGATCCGGCGGAGGATGCCGAGCGGCTTCTGGGTCGGGTAGCCGGTCTTCTCCTTACCGTTCGTCGGGACGATGGTGTGCCACCACGTGTCCGTAGGCAGCTTGCCCCGCGCGGCCTTCTCGGGTCCGACCAGTCCGGGCGCCATGTACGGGATCCGCTCGATCTCGTCGAGATTGAAGACATGCCGCCCTGGAGCCTTCGCGTACATGAGGATGTTGTCGTGCTTCGCGGGCCAGCGGTCCCGCGGCCGCCCGCCGTAGTCGTAGGCCCAGATGATCTCGTTGAGCAGCGCGGCTTCCCCGAATAACCGGTCCAGCAGGAACCGGCACCGATGCGCCTCCCGGTAGTCCACGTGCAGGTAGAGCGTCCCGTGGTCCGCGAGTACCCGGTGGGCTTCCGCCATGCGCGGCTCGAGAAAGCCGATGTAATCGTCGAACACGTCCGCGTACGACATCGCGCCCCGTTCGATGGTCCGGTAGGTCCGGCCCTGAAAACCCACCCGGTCCCCGTCCTCGTCGCGGACGGTTTCGAGCGTCGTCCGCGTCTGCTTCTTGCCCGTGTTGAAAGGGGGATCGATATAGATGAGGTCCACCGAGCCGTCGGAAAGCGTCCGCAAGAACTTCAGGTTGTCCGCGCAAACCACCCGATTGACCGCCGCGACTCCCATGAACGCCATTCTACCGCCCGAACGCGCGCGCGATGAAACCCGGGCGCGCGCGACAGAGGCGGCGGACGGGACACACGCTGCACCGCGGCGATCCGGCCGTGCAGACCAGCGCCCCCAGGTCCATGAGCGCCTGGTTGAAGTCCCCCGGCCGCCGGGCTGGGACCAGCGAACCCGCGAGCGCCCAGAGCCGCTTGTCGGCCACGGCGCGCGCGCCATGGAAGACCCGCGTCAGCACCCGCCGAACGTTCGTGTCCAGCGCGGGCAGCCGCGCGCCGAACGCGATCGAGGCGACCGCCGAGGCGGTGTACCGCCCGATGCCGGGGAGCCGGTCGAGGGCTTCCGGATCGCGCGGGAGCCTGCCGCCGTACCGGGCCACGGTCTCGCGCGCGACCACGTGCAACCGCGCGGGGCGGGCGTTGTAACCGAGCGGGTACCACATCCTCCGGACGTCGCGGGGGGCGGCGGCGGCCAGCGCGCGCAGCGACGGATACGCGCGGATGAACTCCCCGTACTTGGGCACGACGCGCTCCACAGGCGTCTGCTGGAGCATGACCTCGGAGACGAGGACGCGGTAGGGGTTCGACGTCCTCCGCCAGGGCAGGTCGCGCTTGTGCCGTCCGTACCACGCCAGCAACCGACGTACGAACCGGATGGACACGGCGCCGAGCGGTGCGAGGCGCCGCGGGGGGGCGGGGGGGGGCCCCCCCCCCGCCCCGGGGGGGAGCGGGCCGGCCGCGCGCCCCCACAAACAAAAATGGGGCCGGGAGTGGTGCACCCCCACACGCCCCCCCCCGCCCCGCGGGCGGGGGGGGCGCCCCCCCCCGCGCCCGCCCGGGCTTCGCCAGGCCTGCCGGCCTTGGTGACAGCGGACGGACCTCGCTCACCAAACTTCATAATGGAGCCGTTCCTTGCTCCAGCCCTTCTCGGCCAGAGCCGCGCCGAGAGCCTTGATCATCTCGTCCCCGCCGCAGGCGAAGGCCTCTCCCGCGCCGCCGGCCGGCAGGAACTTCCCGATCTTGTCCTGCACGTACCCGACCTCGCCCGTCCAGTCCTTGCTCCGGGGCCGGCTGATCGTGGGGATGAACGTGAAGTCGTGCTTGGCGGCCAGCGCGCGGAACTCGTCCTCGTAGAGGATCTCCGTCTCGTACCGGATGCCGAGGAAGAGCCAGAGCTTGCGCTGCTGCCCCTCGCCCCGCTCGTAGAGGTCGAGGATCATGCTGCGCAGGGGGGCGATCCCGGTGCCGGTCGCCACGAAGACCAGTTCCGGGGGCGCCGGGTCCTTGATCACGAACGCGCCGAACGGCCCCCGCGCGGCGAACGACTCCCCCTCCTTCAACTCATTGAAGAAATAGTTCGTGGCGAAGCCCCCGTCCACGACCTTGATCACCAGCTCGATGGGGTTCACCTCATGCGGAGGGGAAGACACCGAATAGGCGCGCTTGTGAATGGTCCCGTCCGGTTTAGGCAGGTCCGCCATGATGAACTGGCCGGCCTTCCGCGCGAGCGGCTGGGGGCCTTCCAGGCGGAGGATGAAGCGCTTGGTGGCGGGCGACACCGGAATGATCTTCTCCGCGACGGCTCGGTAGGCTTGCGGCATTGGGGTATTATAGTCGCTGTGTAGTTTCCCTTTCCGTTTGAAACCAACGAATAAATAGGAGGCGGACATGGCCGAGACTGGACACCTGACGGTCGGGCTGATCGGCTGCGGCGGCATCATGGACTGGCACATCCGAAACTTGAAGAAGGTCCCGAACGTCACGATCGGCGCGATGGCCGATCCCGCGCTGGACAACATCAAGAAGACGAAGGAGCGGCACCCGGATCTCGCGGCCGCCTCCGAGTACGCGAGCCACAAGGAGCTGCTCGCCGGGTCGAAGCTGGACGCGGTGATCATCTGCTCCCGCCACTCGGACCACGCGCCCCAGGTCATGGACGGTCTCGCGGCCGGCTGCCACGTGCTGGTCGAGAAGCCGTTCGTCGGCTCGATCGCCCAGGCTCGCGCCGCGATCAAGGCGGCGCACAAGGCCAAGAAGGTCCTGATGGTGTCCTACCAACGCCACTTCGACCCCAAGTTCCGCTACATGCGCAAGCTCGTGCAGGAAGGGCGGATCGGGCCGATCCAGACGATCTCCTCCAGATCG
>CAYHEI010000038.1:0-12382 GCA_964355385.1 uncultured bacterium
GGGGTCTCCGTCGGGGGGCGCCCCCGGGGCCGCGGTGGGGCGCGCGGCGACAATCATGACGCCGCCGGAGCTGCGCGAGGGCGGAAGTCACCACGTCGGCCACCTCGACACGGCGCAGGCACTCCTGGCCGTACGGGCACCAAGTCGAGTGGCAGGGCTTGCAGGGGACCGAGCGCTCCAACACGGTGACGCGGGGACCGCGGGGCGCCCACTCGGAGGCCAGCGCAGTACCGCTGAAGACGACGATGGACGGCGTGCCGGTCGCAGCGGCAATGTGCGCCGCCCCTCCGTCATTCCCGATGAACACCCGCGAGGAGGCGATGACGGCGGCCATCCCGCCCAGCGAGAGCTTGCCGCGCAAATCGATGAGCGCGGCGCGGGGCACGGCGCGGGCGAGCATGTGGCCGGTGATGATCTCGTGGGGACCGGACAAGGCGGCGATCCTGACACGGGCGCGGCGGACCAGCTCCACGGCGACCTGCGCGAAGCGCTCGGGCATCCAGCGCTTCACGGCGTTGCCCGCGCCGATGTGGATCGCGCCGCCGGGGCGGGAGCCTCGGAGGCGCGCCGCGGCGGCCGCGCGCTCGAAGGCGCGAAGCGGGAAGGCCGGCCGGCGGTCGCGCACCGGAATGCCGAAGGCCTCGAGCGCCTCGGCCCCGCGGTCGATCTCGTGGCCCCGGCGCGGCCAGGGCGCGCGATGCGTCAGCCCGAACCCGAATCCGCCCGCGTCGAAGCCCAGCCGTCGGCGGGCGCCCGAGAGCGAGAGGAGCAGGCTGTCCCAGCGGTTGTGATAGCGGAGGTCGATCGCGAGATCGTAACGGGCGGCGCGCAGCCGCCGGGCCAGGGCGAGGCAGGCGGTCAGGCTCTGCCGGGACGTCGTGTACTGCAGGATCCAGGGCGGTTCCGCGACCTGCACGTGGTCCACGAACGGCAGGCGATCCAGCACCGCGCGGCTCGCCGGACGCGCCACGACCGTCAGGGAGGCGCGGGGCGCCCACACCTTGAGCGCGCGCAGCAGCGGCGTCGCCATGATGACGTCGCCCAAGTGGTCGATCTTGATGAAGACGATCCGGCGCAAGCCCGCGGGATCCAGCGGACCGGAGCGGCCGGCCGCGCGCAGGGCCAGCCTTCCCGCCGACGCGAAGGGACCCAGGACGGTCTCCACGGCGGTCCGCCAGGGGTGCGCGGAACGAGGAAGCGGCCGGAGGTGCACGGCATCATGTTCTCACACGTCCCGAGGGGACGCTATTAGAAAATTAAGTTATACCCACGATCGTCCAGAGAATATCTAATTATTGAATAGCGTCCCCTCCGCCTTGAATAGCGTCCCCTCCGCCTCCTCAGCGGACGAGGGCGAGGCGCTTGAGGACGGTGTCGGTCTTGCCGCCCTGGCGGCGGGCGGAGACCTTGAGGAGGTAGAGGCCGTTGGCGAGGCCCGAGCAGTTCCACGCGACGTCGTTAGGCCCCGCGGCCGTCCCGCCGGTCAGCTCCGCCACGAGACGGCCCGCGGCGTCCAGCACGACCAGCCGCACCTCCTCGGCGGGCGCGACGAGATCGTACCGCAGCGTCGCCGGACAGGTGCGGATCGGGTGCGGGACGGCGTGGACGCGGCTCTCGCTCAAGATCGCATCGGTGTAGCTGACGGTGACGGCATAGTGCGCGGCGAGCGACAGGTTGCCCGCGTCGTCCCGCGCCCGCGCGTGCAGGTACCAGGTGCCGTTCAGCAGTCCCCGGAAGGACGCCGCGCCGGACGTGACGGACGCCGTCGCCGCATCGGGCACGGTCGCGGTGGCCTGATCCAGCGCGTACAGGAAGGTGCTCACCGGCGAGGTCACGTCGGTGGCGCTCGTGCCGGGCGTCGCGGCGATCTGAAACTCCGCGTTGGATTCCGGGACGGGCGCGGCGGAAGGATGCGTCGTCGAGGCGATCGCGGGCGGGCTGGGCGGAGACGTGTCCTTCCGGACGGTGAAGTCCGCGACGGCACCCACCGGCGCGGCCGCGCCCGCGCCCCGGCCGGCGAGGGAGAAGACATGGCGGCCGTCCGTCACCCCCGCCAGCGCGACGGACCGCGTCGCGGCCGGAACGGCCACGGCCTCCGCGGTGAGGATCGTCCCGCTGAGCACGGGCGCGTCGAGCGCGTAGTGCCACGTGGCGACGGGCACGGGGCTCCCCGCAGCCTCCCGCCAGTCGAGCCGCACGGTAGAGGAGTTCCCCCATCCCCCGGCGGGGTTCGTGGGGGAAGACACGACGGGCGCGTCGGGGGCCAGCACGCCCTTGCGGACCGTGATCGCGGACTCGGAGCTGAGGGTGTAGCCGAAGGGCTCGGCTTGGGCCACGATGCGGAAGGTGTGGAGGCCGTCGGCCAGCCCGGCGACGCTCAAGGTCCCCACGGTGGCCGACAAGATCGTCGCGGCGCCCGTCAGGATGGTGCCGCTCAGAACTGCCGCGTCGAGGGCGTAGTAGTAGGCCCAGACGGGCGCGGGACTCGCGCCGGACTCGGTCCAGGTGAAGGTGACGACGCCCGCGTTGGTGTAATCAGTGCCCGAGGTGATGGTGGGAGCGGACGGCGCGATACCGGGATACTCGATCTTGACCCAGTCGACCTCGGGGTAAGCCGACGGCGTGGCGGTCAGCGTGACGGAGAAGCGGACGTACCGCGCCTTCGGATTCGTGATGGTCGCGCCCGAAGTCGAGTACGGCGCGCTCGGCGGGCTCCAGACGACCCCGCCCGCAGATGTCTGCGTGCTGATCTCCGCGCTCGTCCCCCCCGGCTCGCTCTTTGACCAGGTGATGATGCCGTCTGCCGCGGGGGTTGCTCCCTGATCAAGAATGCGGCTTTCGAAATAGGCGACGTTCGTCGGCGGCGCCGACGCGCTCATCACGATATCGTCAAAGAAGACGGTGCCACTTTGGGAGGTATCCTTCGAATACAAACCTACCTCATTGTGCGTGTAGACGACGGGGGTGGTTACACAGTCAACCCAGAACGTCGTGCTGATACCTTTGTATCTTGTGACGATATTCCCACCAGCTCTAGAAATCATGAGGTAGAGTGGGTTGACGATTGGGATGTACTGTGCGAGGACAGTCGCAACTCCGTTCGCGACCTGCCGTACGTTGATCACCTTGCCAGGGACAGCTATGTACCATTCCTCGGCCATTCCAATCTCAACCCAGTTGAGCGCGTCTTGTCTAATGAACAGGCCAGCGAATCCCGAAAGGTGAGAGGGCCGATTGTCCTGCAAATACGCGGATGCAGAAAAATCCCCAGAAGCAACCTGGATCAGTCGCGGTGCCGTCTCAGTAGCCTCATTCCAATCGCAGCCGGCTTCCATGTGGATGTTGAGCACGCCCCCGATGAGGGAGTAAGTGTTGGTGGGGCTTCCTGATTCCCACCTCCAGGAAGGGGATATTGTCGCGCTGTCGAAATCGTCGCTTTCAATAGCGCGAAATGGACGAATCCACCCATCGTGAAACCACATGTCGACCTGGGATGGGCTCCCTCCCTCCCAATCCGCGAGGGTATCCACCATAAATGAACTTGACCCATGGTTAAGTCCAGGGAGGAAGGAGAGTGCGAGGGTGAGAAGAGCGGCGCGGCGCGCTACGCGGCGGACGGAGGCGCGGGCGGCCATGGGCCGGTGCGGCGCTCGAACTGTTTGGACTTGAACCCGAGGCGGCGGTGCAAGACGTACCGCACCAGGACCAGCAGCGTCTCCAGGCCGTAGCGCACGCTCGTCTTGAAGTTCACGCTGGACGCTTCCCCGAAATAGCGCGTGGGAATCGGGATCTCGGCGATGCGGAAGCCGTTCGCCACCATCTGCGCGATGATCTCCTGGTCGAACACGAAGTTGTCGCTGTTCAGTTCGAGCGGGAGCGCCGCCAGCACCTCCTTGCGGTAGGCGCGGTAGCCGGTGTGATACTCGGAGTACCGGACGCCGAAGGCGAGGTTCTCGACCCCGGTCAGGAACTTGTTGCCGATGTACTTCCACACCGGCATCCGGCCCTTGAGCGCCGCCCCCAGCATCCGCGAGCCGAGCACGCAGTCGGCCTGCCCCGCCAGGATCGGCGCGACCATCTCGGGGGACAGCGTCGGGTCGTACTGGTAGTCGGGGTGGATCATGACGACGACGTCGGCGCCCCGCTCCAGCGCGGTGCGGTAGCAGGTCTTCTGGTTCCCGCCGTAGCCGCGGTTCCGGGGGTGTACCACGACGTGCAGCCCCAGCTTGCGCGCGAGCGCGACGGTGCCGTCCCGGCTGGCGTCGTCCACCAGGATGAGGTCGTCGAAAAGTCCCGCCGGGATGTCGGCGATGGTCCGTTCCAGCGTCTTCTCGGCGTTGTACGCCGGCAGGATCGCGGCGAGCTTCTTGCCGTCCTTCACGGTTCGACCTTGCTCACCGTTATCATGTCCGCTTCACGGCCACGACCGCGACGGAGTCGCCCGTGTTGAGGTAGAGCGGGATCCGGGCGGCGCCGGTCGCGCGCGCCGCGGCGGCCGCCACGGCGGTCAACCGGGGCGCGTACCCGCGCATCCGGCTGATCCAGTACCCGAACGTGAACCGGCGGCCGACCCGGCGGACGAGGCGGATCTCGAACCCGCACTCGTCGAGCAGCGCGAGCAGCGTGGCGCGGGAGAAGTAGTACAGGTGCGCGGGGCGCAGCCCCCACCACCACGCGCCCATGGCCCGCGCGACGCCCGCGCCCAGGTCCGGGGTCAGGACGAACACGGCGCCGCCGGGACGCAGGACGCGATGCGCCTCGCGCAACTGCCCCGCGGGGTCGGCGAAGTGCTCGAGGGCGTCGAGCATCGTCACCGCGTCGAAGCGGCCGCCGGGGAAGCCGGCGCCCGCGAGCGTGCCCTCGACGATGTCGGCGCCGAAGCGGCCCCGGCCCTCCGCCGCCGCCCAGGACGACAGCTCGACCCCGGTCGCCTGCCAGCGGGGCGCCGCGGCATCGAGCAGCAGCCCCGGGCCGCACCCGACGTCCAGCAGCCGGCCCGGCCGCACGACGCGTTCGACGAGCCGCAGGCTGCGCCGCGCCGCCCAGAGCCGCCCGGGACTCTCCTCCAGATACAACGGGTCGCGGGAAGCGCGATACAGGCGCTCCAGCTCGGCTTCAGCGGGGCGCGGGGCGAGGCGGGCCAGCCCGCACGCCGTGCAGCGGACCACCCGGCCGTAGGGCTGGAAGAGGTCCGTCGTGGGCACCCACGCGTCCGCGGAGGCACGCGCCAGCGGACGCTCGAAGAGCGTGACGGCGTCGGGCGACCCGCACCCGGAGCACGCCGCCGTCTCGGGCGCGTTGCCGCGGGCGGGGGCGGGCGCTTCCATGAGCGCGGTCACCGCGGCACGGCGGTGCGTGCCGCCTCCACCTGCCGGGCGATGCCTTCGCGCAAGCTGACGGAGGGCTTCCAGCCCAGCTCCGCGCGCAGGCGCGTGGTGTCCGCGCTGCTCCGCTTGATGTCGCCCGGCCGGGGCGGAGCGTGGCGCACGTCCACCTTGCGGCCCGCGGCCGCGCCGATGAGCGCGATGACGGCGTTGATGCTCGCGACTTCCCCGCCGCCCACGTTGAAGATCCCGCCCGCCGGGGCGCCCGCCGCGGAGACGAACGCGGACACGACGTCGTCCACGTAGGTGAAGTCGCGCTCGGCGGTGCCGTCACCGAACACGGTGAACGTCGTTCCGTCCAGCGCCGCGCGCACGATCTTCGCGAAGGGCATGTCCGGACGCTGGCGGGGGCCGTACACCGAGAACAGGCGCAGCGTGACGACGGGAAGGCCGAAGTTGGCGGCGTACAGGTGACAGAGGTGCTCCGCCGCGAGCTTGGTGACGCCGTAGGGCGCGAACGGCCGCATGGGATGGTCCTCGCGGACGCGCTCGACGTCCGTGTTCCCGTACTGGGACGACGAGGCCGCGTACACGAAGGTCTTGAGCGACTTCGTCTCCTTCACGGCCTCGAGCAGGCGCTGGGTGGCGACGAGGTTGCGCGAGACGTAGGCGTCGAAGTGCGCCCCGAATCCGCCGACGCCCGGTTGCCCCGCGAGGTGAAAGACGACCTCCGCGTCGCCGGCCGCGCCGACCAGGTCCGCGACCGCCAGGTCGGCCGTGACGAAGCGGAAGCCGTCGCGTGACCGGAGCGCGTCCACGTTGTGGTGCTTGAGGGCCGGGTCGTAGTAGTCCGTGAAGGAGTCCACCCCGGTCACCTGCCAGCCCGCGTCGAGCAGCCGAGGCGTGAGGTGCGACCCGATGAACCCCGCGCAGCCGGTGACGAGCGCTCGCATTCGAGTATCTTACTGGGTATCGAGCCAGGCCTGGAACATGAGCACGGGCCAGAGGCGCGCCGTGCCGTCCGCGCGGCCCGCGAGGTGGTCCGCCCAGATACGGCGCACCGGAGCGGGAGCCAGCCAGCCCTCGCGCGCGAGCCGAGGCTCGTCCAGCAGCGCCTCCGCCCAGTCCCGCAGCGGTCCGCGCAGCCAGGCGCCCACCGGCACGCCGAACCCCGCCTTGGGCCGGTCCACGAGCCGGCGCGGGACGTAGCGGTCCAGCAGGCGGCGCAGGGGAAGCTTCCCGCTTCCCCCCACGAGCTTCGCTTCCAACGGCAGCGACCACGCGAACTCCACGACGCGGTGGTCGAGCAGCGGCACCCGCGCCTCGAGGGAGACGGCCATGCTGGCGCGGTCCACCTTCACGAGGATGTCGTCGGGGAGGTACGAGACCAGGTCGGTGTACATCATCCAGGACTGGAAGCCGTCCAGGCGCGGCCAGCGCGCCGGATCGTCCAGGACCGTCGCCGGGGCCGTCGCGCCCGGGACGATGCCGGACTCCTCCGGCCAGCACGAGACCAGCCCGCGGTACCGCGCCACGGCGGTTTCGCCCGCGAGCGCCCCCGCGGCCTTGCGGATCTTCTCGGCCGGCGAGCCGCGACCGCGCAGGACCGCGTTCCACACGGCCGGCGGAACGGCCGTGAGCGCGCTCGACACCGCGCGGCGCAGCGGCCCGGGCAGCCAGGCGCCGGCATAGCGGATGCGCTCGGCCCACGCGTACTTCGAGTACCCCGCGAACAGCTCGTCGCCGCCGTCGCCGGACAGGGACACGGTCACGGCCCGCCGCGCGAGCTTCGAGACCAGGTATGTGGGAATCTGCGACACGTCCGCGAACGGCTCGTCGTAGATCGCCGGCAGGAGCGGGATGACCGCTTGCGCCTCCGCGGGGGTCAGCACGAGCTCCGTGTGCAACGTGCCGAGGTGCGCGGCGACGGCGCGCGCCTCCGCCGACTCGTCGTACCCGCGCTCGGTGAACCCGACGGTGAACGTCCGCACGGGGCGGGACGACTGCGCCTGCATGAGCGCGACCACCAGCGACGAGTCCACGCCGCCCGAGAGGAAGGCCCCCACCGGAACGTCGGCCGTCATCTGGAGACCCACCGCGTCGCGCAGCAGCGCGTCGAGCCGGTCGTCGAGCTCGGCGGGAGGCAGCGGGCGCGACTCCACCTCGGTGGCCGCGCGGGCGCTCCAGTACGGCTCGGACACGGCGTGGTGCGGAGCGGACGGATCGAGCGTCAGGATCGTCCCCGGCGGGACCTTGCGGACGCCCTCGTACACGGCGTACGGGGCCTCGATGTATCCGTAGCGCATGAAGAGCGCCAGCGCGCCCCGGTCGGGAACGGCCGTGAACGCGGGATGGGCCCGCAAGGCCTTCAGCTCGGAGCCGAAGAGCAGCGTCTCCCCCGCGCGCGCCCAGTAGAGCGGCTTGACGCCGACGGGATCGCGCACGAGGTGCAGGTGGTCCTCCTCGCGGTCCCACAGCGCGAACGCGAAGATGCCGATGAACCGCCGGACCGCCTCCGGGAGCCCCCAGCGGGAGATGGCCGCGAGCATCACCTCGGTGTCGGAATGCCCTCGGAAGCGCGCGCCGCCCGCCTCCAGCTCCGTGCGCAGCCGCGCGTGGTTGTACACCTCGCCGTTGAAGACGATGACGCGGCGGCCGTCGGCGGACACCATGGGCTGCCGGCCTTCCTGCGAGAGGTCCACGATGGCCAGCCGGCGGAAGCCGAAGCCGACGCCCGCGGCCGCGTCGGCCCAGGTCCCGCGGTCGTCCGGCCCCCGATGCGCGAGCGCGTCGGCCATCCGCCCCGCGACCGCCTCGAGCTCGCCCTGCGGCGTCGCGCGCTTGAGGTCGATCCAGCCGGCGATCCCGCACATGTTAGGAGAGACCCCGGGCGAGCGAGAGCGAGCCCGGGGGAGCGAGAGGCGCCGCGCCGCCGGGGGCCCGCGGGGCCGGGACCGGGGGCGGCACCGGGCGGCCCGGCCGCGCCCGGCGCGCGCGGGGGGGGGGCTGACGGCCTTGCGCGCGACTCCGCGATTCCGCGGAGCGGAATCGCCCTTCGCCATCAATTGTGGGCGGGGTCGGGATGGAAGGTGGGGATGAGCCCCTGGAGTTTCCGAACGACGGGACCGGGATCGGCCGAGCGACTCAGCGCCTCGAGTTCCGCCACGAGGACAGGGGTGATCGCGGCGTCGCCGGGATCGGGCTTCAGCACCGTGATGTCGGGGTGCCCGGACGCGGACATCTCCGAGGGGTCTTCCGCGAGTTCCTCGTCGAGCTTCTCGCCCTGCTTGAGGCCCGTCACCTTGATCTCGATGTCCTTGCCCGGCTCCAGTCCCGAGAGCAGGATCAGATTGCGGGCCATGTCCATGATCCGCACCGGCGTCCCCATCTTGAGGACGAAGATCTCGCCGCCCTTCGCCATCGAGACCGCCTGAAGAATCAGCCCCACCGACTCCTCGACCGTCATGAAGTACCGCGTGGCGCGCTCGTCGGTCACCGTGACCGGGCCGCCGTCCGCGATCTGCTGCTGGAAGATCCCGAGCACCGAGCCGGAGCTGCCCAGGACGTTGCCGAACCGCACGCCGATGAACCGCGTGCGGCCGGCCCGGCCGAGCGCCCGGACGATCAGTTCCGCCACGCGCTTGGTCGCCCCCATGACGCTGCGCGGCTTCACGGCCTTGTCCGTCGAGATCAGGAGAAACACCTCGGCGCCCTGCCGGTCGGCCGCGCGGGCGACGTTCCAGGTGCCCAGGACGTTGTTGGTGATCCCCTCGTGCACGTTGGTCTCGAGCTGGTGCACGTGCTTGTGCGCGGCCGCGTGCAACACCACCTGGGGCGCGTGCAGGCGGAACACGCGCTCCACGAGCGCCTCGTCGCGCACGTCGCCCAGCACCGTGGACAGCGCGACCCCCCGGGCCAGGCGCCGCAGCTCGCCCTCGCAATAGAAAAGGGAGGTGGCATGGTTCTCGAGCGCGACGAGCTTGGCGGGGCCGTACTTGAGCACCTGCCGGCACAGCTCCAGGCCGATCGTCCCCCCCGCTCCCGTGACCAGGACAGTGCGCCCCCGGATGGCCAGCGCGATCCGGTCCGCGTCCAGCCGAATCTCCTCCCGGTTCAGGAGATCGGCGGGGTTGACCGGCCGCAACGCGACGCCGTCGCGCGGCGCGGCCAGCATCTCCTCCAGGCTCGGCGCGATCTTCAGCTCGGGCGGCGCGGAGACCCCGCGCAACGCCTCCATGACCTCCCGCACCAGGTCGCCCCGCCGGGCGGAGATCGTGATCACGAGCTCGTCGACCTCGTACTTCGCCAGGAGTCTCGGCAGGTCGGCGCGGCCGCCCAGCACCTCGCACCCGTGGACGTGCATCCCCTTCTTGTGCCGGTCGTCGTCGATGAAGCCGACGATCTTGTACGGCGAGCCCCGCTCCCGCTGCATCGTCCGCACCATGCTCTCTCCGAGATCCCCCGCGCCGTACAGGAGCACGTTGCGCTGCGTTCCGAGCACCAGGTGCCGCCGCTTCATCGAGTCCCGGACGTACCGGACGCCGAGGCGGAGCCCCGCCATGCCCAGAAAGGCCAGGATAGGGTGCAAGAGCAGGACGGAACGCGGAAAGAGGCCCTGCCGGACGAACAGGATGACGACGGCGGACGCCGCCCCGCCCGTCACGGCGGCCTTCACGATGTTCAGGTGGTCCGCCATGCTCCCGTAGTGGTAGAGGCTGCGGTACAGGCCGAAGCCGACCGCGGCGGCGGCGTATGCGAGCAGGGCGATCCCCAGCGTGCGGGACACGATCGCGGCGTTCTCGGCGTCGATGCCGAAATCGAACCGGATCAGGAACGCCGCGAGGAACGCCGCGAGCACGGCGCCCATGTCCAGCGCGAACAGCAGCGCCTTTCCTTGGCGCATGGAGAATTTCAAGCGGGGCACCATCTGCAGTTCATTCTAATATAGAAGCCGCCATGCTATCATGGGCGGGATTTCGGACATCAACACCGCCGGGCAGGAGGACCCATGACCGACCGATTCGCGCCGTGGCGCGCGTATGCCGCGAGTCTGATCGCGTTCCCCTGTCTGTTCGGTGTCGGCGCGGCCCTCCTGGCGCTGTTCGTCCTCGACAAGCACGAGCTCGGCCTCTTGTTGCCTCCCGACTCGGTCGAAGTCGTCAAGGGCGAACTCACGGCCAAGCCCCTCGCGGAAGGAACCGAATTGAAGGAGGTCGTCGGCCTCTTCATGCAGGACCGCGGCGCGCACCCCTTCCGTGTAGCGGCGGTGGACATCGTGCGCAACTCGAACGTCGTTCGCATCGTGACCGAGGGCCGCACCCAAGAGGCGGCCCGGAAGAGTCTGACGCTCCTGGCCGAGCAACTCACCGTGGTGTACCGATCGCGAAAAGAGGCGATCGCCGCGACCCAGCAGGCGGCGCTGGCGGAGATCGACGCGGCGCTCAAGGCGTTCACGACCGAGGTCGAGCCGCGTTCGAAGAAGGGGCGCGCCGCCGCGGGCGGGGACGGCGCGGGCCTCGAGTCGTCGAGCGCGCTGTTCAGCCAGAACCGGATCAACGAACTCGGGATCAAGCGCGACCTCTACCGGTACGCCCTGACCTCCAACGAGAAGTCCGCCTTCCAGTATCTGGTCACGACCAAGGCGTCCCGGCACCCGGTGCGCATGGGCGCGCTCGGCGCGATGGCCGGCCTCGTGCTGGCGCTCGCCCGGCTGGTGTTCGTGTCGGGGAAGCCGCCGGGAGCCGATGATTGATCCCTGGAACGTCCTCGCCGCCCTCCTGATCACCGGCCTCGCCGCAGCCTCCGGAGCGGAGGCCCGCCGCGGGTCGCCCGCGCCCCTGTTCGCCCTGTATTGGTCGGTCCTGACATGGGCCGCGCTGCTGATCGCCCCGGACGTGGCCGTGTGGCCGCCCGCCCTGTTCTTCATCGCCTTGGGCGTCGCGGCGTTCGGCGTCGGGGGGCGCCTCGCGCGCGCCTTCCCGGGGCGCCCCAGGCCGCGCGCGCCCGCCCGCCTCCCCGACGAGCGCGTGGCCGCATGGAGCGTGGCCCTGGGTTCCGCCTGCGGACTCGCCGGCGTCACGGTGCTCGTCATGCAGAGCGGCTTGGGCTTCTCACCCGGGGCGCTCCCGGCCATCGCCCGCCAGTACTCGATCGAGCGGTACTGGGAGTTCCGGACCGAACCCCTCGCCTACCGGTTGCTCGTCATCCCCCATTATGCCGCCTGCTTGCTCGCCGGACACCTGTTCCTGACCACACGCTCCCGGAGGATCTTGTGGCTCGCCTTCCTCCCGCTCGTCCCGACGGTCCTGATCACGCTCGTCCTCACCACCAAGGCCTCCACGATCTTCGCCGGAATCCTCTGGATCGCCGGATACGCCGCCACCGCGGTGTACGAGCGGGGCCGGGGCCGGGCCGATCTGCGGTCCGGCCTCCTCGCGCGCGGCAGCGCCCTGGCGGCCCTGGCCGTCCCCACGATCCTGGTGGTGTCGCAGATGTGGCGGGGAGAGCGGACTGAGACCAGCGAACTGGTCGAAGTGCTTTCGGACTTCCGCCTCGACATCTTCGGCTTCCTCGGCGTCTTCTCCTCTTCCTTCCGCGCCTACTGGTTCACGGACTGGCTCACTCCGAGCCTCGGCGCGTACACCTTCCCGGGTCTCGTCGCGCTCGCGGGAGGCCCCGCGCGCGAGATGGGGGTCTTCGCGGATCCCGTGCTGATCGCCAACGGACATCCCAGCAATATCTTCACGGCCTTCCGCTGTCTCGTCGAGGATTTCACCCCGGCCGGAGCGATCGCCCTGCTCCTCGCGGCGGGGTTCGCGGCGCAGCGTTGCTTCCAACGAGCCCGGGCCGGGAGTCCGGGAGCGGTCGCGGGACTCGCCGCGGTGTACGCCACGATCCTCTGGAGCCACGTGGTGTTCTTCTTCGGGTACAACTCGGTCATCGCCGGCTGGATGCTGTTCGCGGCCGTTCTCGCATTCGCCGCCCGACGTCCGGCGACCGCCGTCGCCGGCTGAAGCGGAGCCCAAGCCATCGCCGCACCGGCGCCGCGCATCCTGCTC
>CAYHEI010000039.1:0-12284 GCA_964355385.1 uncultured bacterium
CCCCCCCCCGCCGCCGGCCGGCTGTACGGGCTCAGGCCCGGCCGCCCCCCGTAGCCCCTACACGGGCACCACCCGGACGCCGTCAGGCGCGTGTCGTCGGAATCCCACGCGATCTCCACCGGGCGGTCCCGGGGCACTTCCATGCGCATCCGGTGGAAGACGAAGCGCGGAACGTCGATCCGATCCCCGAACGCCATCTTCCCGAGGCGTACGCCGGACGCCCGCCCTTCGGCGACGATCTCCGGATCGGTGAACGGCCCTTCGACGGACGCCGAAGCGCTCGCGCGCCCGTCGAGTCCTTCGGGCGGCTTGACGCCCGCGAGCGCGAGGATCTGCACGAGGCGCTCCTGCACGGACACCCGGCAGCCGACGCACCGGACGCCGCCGTCGAACGCGATCGTCCCGGCCGCGGCGACCGTCCGTTTCACGGTGTGCGCCTTGAACGCCACGGTCCCCCCCTCGAAGGTGCCGGCGACATCGACGCCGTCGAGCGGCACCTCGTGGGCGCTCAGCTTGGTGAGATGCGCCTTGGCGTCCCCGCGCAGCGCCCGGAGCGGCCCGGCGAGCTTCGCTTCCACCGCGGCCTCGCCGGCATACCGGAGGCCCAGGGGCGTGCGGGCGAGGTTGAACCCCGAGCCGCTGAGCGTGAAGTTGAGCTCCGGCTTCGCGGTGCGCAGTCCCCCGACCCAGCCCGAACCGGCGAACCGCCCGTCCCACAGGCGCGCGTGCAGATCGGTCAGCCGGGCCTCGTCGAGCGTGTACACGGCCGTCGCCACGACCTGTTCGGCCCGCAGCCCCGGTACGCCGAACAGCGGCGCGGTGAGCGTCCCGGCGAAGAGCGGCGTGCGGCCGGTGCCCGAAGCCGAGAACGCGAACGAGAACTCCCCCTCGAGCGAGGAGGGCAACCCCGGCGAGAGCGCCCGCAGCGCCCGCACGGGCACTCGCTCGAGCCGCCCATCCAGGCGAAGCGAACCGAATCCCAGGTTGTTCAGGCTGCCGGCCGCGTCCAGCGAGCCCGAGAGCACATTCCCCGTGAGCCGGGTCAACTTAATCTGACGGCTGTCGAGCTCGCCCTCGGCCTCCAGCCCGGACATCAGCGGGGAGCCGTTCAGCGCGAGGCTGCCCGCGGCGAGCTGCAACCGGCCGTGGCCCGCCGTCTCGCCCGCGAGCTCGGCCATCGTCATGAAGCCGCCCTCGACCTCCACGGTGGCGTTCAGGAACCCGCCGAACGTCGCGGGCATCCGGGGGTCCACGAGGCGCTCGATCGCGCTGAGCTGCGCGAGGTCCAGCCGCTCGATCGCGAGGGACGCCTTGAAGTTCTTGAGGCCCAAATGGCAGAAGCCGTCCGCGGCGATCGTGGCCTCCGGCGCCAGCACGAACTTGAGGTGGCCCTCGATGCGCGGCAGGTCCCGGAGGTCCAGGTCGGCGGAGAGCCGCTTGATCTCCGCGACCACGGTGGTGTGCCGGGTGAGCAGCAGCGTGCCGTTCCGGAGCAGGAGGAATGTGCGCGGGAGGACGGGAAGTCCGCCCTCGCCGGCGGGTGGGACACCCGCGGGTGTCGCGCTTCGGCCGGTCGCGGGCGAAGCCGCGGCGCGCGCCTTCCGCGCACCCGCGGATGCGGTGGGCTTCTCGGCGAGATCGAGCGCCAGGTACGGCTCGATCAGCTCCACCTTCCGGATCGCGGACTGCCACTGGCTCGGATGCAGAACCAGCCGGATCAGGTTGTACCGGATGACCGCCTCCTTGGCCGCCACCTGGACGCCGTCCTTCAGGAACCGCCCCTTCGCCATCTTGAACCCCTGGACCGAGAAATAGGAGCCGAGATTCGTGTCGACGCTCCGGAAAGCGACGTCGCGCTCGAGCGCCGCGCTCAACCGGCTGCGCAGGATCCCCGGCAGCACCCGGTGCACCAGCCAGCTGTGCACGAGCAACAACGCGATGAAGCCCAGCACGGCGCCGAGGGGAAAGGCCAGTTGCCAGTGCGCCCGGGCCCACACCCACCAGCCGGTCGGCGGGTAGAGCTCCAGCCCCTCCCGGTCCGTCACCGGCTCTCGAGCACCCGGAGCACCGCCTCCCGCGCCAGCTCGCGCAGCAGCCGCCGCTGCGCGTCGGACTCGGTCTCGACCGGCAGGCCGCTGGCGGGGACGACGACGTGGCTGACGCTGTGCTCGAGCCGCCGCGGGCCGGCCTCGATCGGGGTCCCGCTCGACGCGCCGGTCAGCCCGAGCTCCACCACCAGCCGCAGCCGGTACTCCTGCACGACGTTGTTCGCGTCGTAGCGGGCCGCGTATCGTTCGTACGAAATGAGCGCGCCCGTCAGCGCCGCGTCCGCGCCCGTCCCGCCGTCATCCACGGCCAGCCGGCCGTCGAGCCGGAAGGCGCGGCGCAGCTCCTCGCTCAGCGCGGGGACGAGCAGCGGCTCCGGGGTGTCGTTCCGGAACTCCGCGAGCGTTATCGTACGGATCTCCGGCGGCTGCGTCCGCCTCACGCTCGTCTCGCAGCCCGCCAGCGCGGCCAGCGCCGCCGCGAGCACGATGCGCCGCGCTCTCATGACACCACCAAGTTGACGAGCGTGTCCGGCACCACGACCCACCGGCGAATCGTCTTCCCGTCCACGAGCGGCTTGATCTTGGAGTCGGCCAGCACTGCCGCGCGGACGGCCTCTTCGGCCGCGCCCTTGGGCAACGAGACCGCGCTGCGGAGCTTCCCGTTCACCTGGATCGGAACCTCCACCACCGCCGCCGCGGCGGCGGCCGCGCTGTAGGCGGGCCAGCCCGCGTCCAGGATCGAGGGCGTCTCGCCCGCGCGCTCCCACCACTCCTCCGCCAGGTGCGGGGCGAACGGCGCGACGAGCCGCAGGAGGCGCTTCACGCAACCGCTCATGATGTCGGGACGCACCGTCGCGCCCGGACCCGTCAGGAAGTTCGAGAACTCCATCATCGCGCTGAGCGCGGTGTTGAACTGGAAGCGCTCGAGGTCCCGCGTCACCCGGCCCGTCGTTTCGTGATTCAGCCGCACGGCCTCACGCTCCTCGGGGGTTCCCGGTTCCGCCGGCGAGCCGGTCGCGGGACAACGCCGCAGCGCGTCACGGTGTTGTTCGACGAGCCGGTCGACCCGCCGCAGGAAACGGTGAACGCCCTCGATCCCGGTGTCGCTCCACTCCAGGTCCATCGCGGGAGGCGCGGCGAACATGAGATACGCGCGCGCGGTGTCGCAGCCGTAGCGCGTGATGGTGTCGTCGGCCATGACGGTGTTCCCCTTGGACTTGGACATGGCCACCCCGTCCTTGAGCACCATGCCGTGCGGAAAGAGCGCCGTGAACGGCTCCGCGTCCCGCACGAGCCCGAGATCGAAGAGGAACTTCTGGAAGAAGCGTGAATACAGCAGGTGCAGGATCGCGTGCTCGATCCCCCCCACGTACTGGTCCACCGGCATCCAATGCTCCACGGCCTTCCGGTCGAACGCCGCCCGCTCGTCGCGGGGGCTGCAATAGCGGAAGAAGTACCACGACGAGTCGATGAACGTCGCCATCGTGTCGGTGTCCCGGCGGGCCGGCTTCCCGCACTTGGGACACGCGGTTTCCACGAACGCCTTGACCCGCCCGAGCGGCGGCTCCACGCCGGGGTGATAGTCGGGCGTGTCGGGGAGGAGGACGGGCAGATCGGCCTCGGGCACGGGCACCGCGCCGCACGCCGCGCAATGCACGAACGGAATGGGCGTGCCCCAGTACCGCTGGCGGGAGATGAGCCAGTCGCGGAGCCGATACGTGATCTCGGGCCGCCCTCGCCCCTGCTCCGCCAGGTGCTCGACGATCTTCCGCTGCGCGTCCCGGTTGGGCAGCCCGTTGAAGGGGCCCGAGTTGGCCTGCACGCCGTCCTCCTCGTACGCCGCCGCCATGGCGGCGCCCTCGAGCGT
The DNA here is from genome assembly GCA_964355385.1 of uncultured bacterium. Taxonomy (GTDB): domain Bacteria; phylum Oederibacteriota; class CAKKQC01; order CAKKQC01; family CAKKQC01; genus CAYHEI01. The sequence continues at coordinate 3,916 of CAYHEI010000039.1, forward strand.
CTTCCCGGGCGGCATGATGACGGCCTTGACCGGCAGCCCGTGCTTCCTCGCGAACTCGAAATCGCGCTGGTCGTGCGCGGGCACCCCCATCACGATCCCCGTCCCGTACTGGGCCAGCACGTAGTCCGCGACGAAGAGCGGCACGGCGTCGCCGTTGACCGGGTTCACGGCGAAGCGTCCGGTGCGGACCCCGGTCTTCTCGCGCTCCGCACCCGTGCGCTCCCGCTCGCTCAGCCGCCGCGCCTTCTCCACGTAGGCCGTCACGTCCCGTTCTTCCGGAGTCCCCCGCACCATGTCCGCCAGCGCCGGATGCTCGGGCGCGATGACCATGAACGTGACGCCGAACAGCGTGTCCGGCCGGGTCGTGAAGACCGGGAGCGGCCGGCCGGTCTCCTGCTCCTTGAACTCGACCCGCGCGCCTGCGCTGCGTCCGATCCAGTTCGCCTGCATGAGCTTCACCCGTTCCGGCCAGTCCGCCAACCCCGCGAGATCTTCCAGCAGGCGGTCGGCGTAGGCGGTGATCTTGACAAACCACTGCTCCAGCTCCTTCTTCTCGATCAGCGTCTTGCACCGCCAGCAGGCCCCTTCTTCCACCTCCTCGTTCGCCAGCACGGTCGAGCAGGACGGGCACCAGTTCTGGACGCCCTTCTTGCGGTACGCGAGGCCGCGTTCGTGCATCTTCAAGAACAACCACTGGTTCCACCGGTAGTACGCCGGATCGCAGGTCGAGACCTCCCGGCTCCAGTCGTAGCCGATCCCGAGCTCGCAGAGCTGCCGTTTCATGATCCCGATGTTCCGCTCCGTCCACTCCCGGGGATGGACGCCCGCCTTGATCGCGGCGTTCTCGGCGGGCAGGCCGAACGCGTCCCAGCCCATCGGGAGCATGACGTTGAACCCCTGCAGCCGCTTGAACCGCGCCAGGATGTCGGCGACGACGTACGTCCGGACGTGCCCCATGTGCAGCGCGCTGCCGGAGGGATACGGGAACATGCTCAGGGCGTAGAACTTCGGCTTGGCGCTCGCGTCGGGCGCCCGGAAGGTCCCTTGGGCCGTCCAATACGCCTGCCACTTCCGGTCAACCGCTCGCCAGAGATGCTCCTCCACGGCTCACTTCTTCCTGCGGCCGCGCAACAGCTTGAAGGCGACGGAATCGGCGAGCGCGAGCCAGCTCGCCTCGATGATGTTCGAGGACACGCCGACCGTGGACCAGACGTCCGTGCCGTCGGTGGACTCGATCTGGACCCGCACCCGGGCCGCGGTCGCCGCCTGGGGGTTGACCACCCGGACCCGGTAGTCCGACAGGTGGACATCCGCCAGGGCCGGGTAGAACCGGCCGACGGCCTTGCGCAGCGCCTTGTCGAGCGCGTTCACGGGGCCGTCCCCCTCGGCCACGGTGTGCTCCTCCGTTCCGTCGACCCGGACCTTGAGCGTGGCTTCGGAGACCATTTCCCCCGCGCCACGCCGCTGGACCGCGACCCGGTAGTCGATCAACTCGAACGGCGGCCGGTGGTCATGCGCGACCCGGTGGACGAGGAGCTCGAACGAGGCTTCGGCCCCCTCGAACTGCCACCCTTCCGCTTCCAGACGCTTGAGTTCCGCGAGGATCTTCCGGCTCCGTTCGTCGTCCTTGTCGAGCTTGAGGCCGTAGCCCTCGGCCTTCCACCGCACCGTGGCGAGACCCGACATGTCCGAGACGAGTATCCGGCGGCGGTTCCCCACCGCTTCCGGATCCACATGCTCGTACGCCTTGGGGTTCCGCTCGACAGCGTGGATGTGCACCCCGGCCTTGTGGGCGAAGGCGCTCGCACCGACGTACGCCATCTCGTCCCGCGGGGGCTTGGTCGCCAGCTCGGAGACGAAGAGCGACAGGCGGCGCAGCTGCTTCAACTGCGCGTCCGTCACGCAATCGAACCCGAGCTTGAGCTTCAGGTTCGGGATGATCGAGCAGAGATTGGCGTTCCCGCACCGCTCCCCGTACCCGTTGATCGTCCCGTGCACCTGCCGCGCGCCCATCCGCACGGCCGTCACCGAGTTCGCGACGCCGCACTCGCCGTCGTTGTGGACGTGGATGCCGAACGGCGCGGCCAGGCGTGGCGTGACGGCCTCGAGGATCTCCCGCACCTCGTGGGGCAGCACCCCGCCGTTGGTGTCGCACAGGATCAGCCAATCCGCCCCCGCTTCCCGCGCGGCCAGCAGCGTGGACACCGCATACTCCGAGTTCCCCTTGAACCCGTCAAAAAAATGCTCGGCGTCGTAGACGACCTCGCGTCCGGCCTTCTTCAACACGTGGACCGAGTCGCGGATCATCTCGAGGTTCTCCTCCAGCGACACGCGCAGCACGTCGCGCACATGGAGATCCCAGCTCTTGCCGAAGATCGCCACCGCCGGGGTATGCGCGGCCAGGAGCGCCTTGAGCCCCTCGTCTTCCGCGGCCGCGACGCGCGCGCGCCGCGTGCTGCCGAAGGCGACCAGCTTGGCGTGGCCCAGCTTCAGCTTGCGCGCTTCGCGGAAGAACTCGACGTCCTTGGCGCGGGTGGGCATCGGCCAGCCGCCCTCGATGTAGTGGATCCCGATCTGGTCGAGCCGCTTCGCGAGGACCAGCATGTCCTCCATCGAAAAGGTCACCCCTTCCCCCTGCGCGCCGTCGCGCAGGGTGGTGTCGTACAGGGTGACCGCGTGCGTCTTCACCCAGGAATCACCGGCGCCGGACGGCGCGGCGCTTCGCCTTGACGGCGCGGCGCGCGCCCGCGCGGCGCCGGGAGGGCGCCCCGTTGGCCGTGCGAACGCCGACCTTCTCCGGCTCGAGCAGGAACGGCTCGCCGAGCTCGACCTGGTCGCGCTCCAGCCGGAAGCGGCGGTGCAGCACCTTGACGGCCTGCTCCATCTGCGGCTTCTCGATCACGCAGGAGATCTTGATCTCCGACGTGGAGATCATCTGGATATTGATCCCCGCCTGCGCGAGCGCCTCGAACATGGAGGCGGCCACGCCGGAATGCGAGCGCATGCCGATCCCGATGATGGACACCTTCGCCACGTTCTCGTCCGCCTGCACGTCCTCCGCCCCGAGCCGCGCGGCCGCGCCTTTCACGACGCCCATCGTCCGGGCGAGGTCGCCCGCGGGCACGGTGAAGGAGATGTTCGTCACGCCGCTTTCGCTGACGTCCTGGATGATCATGTCCACGTTGAGGTCCGCGGCCGCCAGGGCGCGGAACAGCTCCGCGGCGATGCCCGGCTTGTCGGGCACCCCCAACACCGTGACCTTCGCCTCGTTCTTCGCGTACGTGATGCCCCGCACCAGCACCTTCTCCATGCCCGGCTCCTCCTCCACGATGAGTGTTCCCTTGACGTCCTCGAACGACGACCGCACCACCAGCGGCACCCGGAACCGCTTCGCGTACTCGACACTGCGCGCGTTCAGCACCTGCGCCCCCAGGCTGGCCATCTCCAGCATCTCGTCGTACGTGATGACCGGCAGGGGCCGCGCCTCGGGCACGATCCGCGGATCGGCGGACATGATGCCCTTCACGTCCTTGTAGAACTCGCACGCCTCGGCCTTCATGGCCGCGGCCAGCGCGACCGCGGTGAGGTCCGACCCCCCGCGCCCGAGGGTCGTGATCTCCTCGCCCTTGGACTCGCCCTGGAAGCCCGCGACGATCGCGATTTTCCCCGCCGCCAGCGCCTTCCGGATGCGGTCGGGTTTCACCGAGATGATGCGGGCCTTGCTGTGCCGCGCGTCGGTGACGATCCCGACCTGCGCGCCCGTGAACGACACCGCCCGCTCCCCCTGGTCCGTGATGGCCATCGCCATGAGCGCGATCGCCTGCTGCTCGCCCGTCGCGAGCAGCATGTCCATCTCGCGCGGTTCGGGCTTGGACGTGACCTGCTTCGCCAGCGCGATCAGGTCGTCCGTCGTGTCGCCCATCGCGGACACCACCACCGCGAGCTGGTGGCCCTGCTTCTTCCGCGCGATGATGGAGCGCGCCACGGCCTTGATCCGTTCCGGCCCCGCGACCGAGGTTCCGCCGTACTTTTGCACGATGAGCGCCATGGGAGGGCTATTTTACGCCGAAGAGGTGGTCGAGCGTGCGGAAGCCCTCCTCGATCTGCAGCGCGCCGGACTTCGCGGTCTCCTCGTCGTACGTCGCGGGCCCGGCCTGCGGCGCGTTGCTGCGCCACAAGGCGAAGGGAACGGGATCGTCCACGTGGCCCTTCACGGTCACGGGCGTGGGGTGGTCGGGCATGAGCAGGATCGAGAGATCGCCGAGCTTGGGCTGCGCCTTCAGGAGCGGGCCGAGGATCTTCTCGTCCATTTGTTCGATGGCCTTGATCTTCTCTTGGACGAGCCCCTCGTGCCCCGCCTCGTCGGGCGCCTCCACGTGGACGAGGGCGAAGTCGGCGGTCTTCAGCAGCTTCACGGCGGCCGCGCCCTTGGCCTGGTAGTCCGTGTCAAAATACCCCGTCGCGCCCGGCACGCGGATGATTTCCAGCCCGGCCAGCACCCCGATGCCGCGCACCACGTCCACCGCGGAGATGACGCCGCCCGTGACGCCGTACTTGTCCTTGAAGTTCGGCACCGTGGGCGTCCGGCCCGGACTCCACAGCCAGATCATGTTCGCGCTGTTGAGGCCCTTTGCGCGGCGCGCGCGGTTGACCTCGTGCCCGTCGAGCAGGACGCGGGAATCCTCCATGAGCTGCAGGAGCTTCGCCTCCCCCTTCCCCTTGGGCACGTGCGCCTTCCACGGCTGCCCCACGATGTTGTGGGGCGGCGTCGACTTCACCTCGTCGGAGCCGCCGCGCCAGACCATCAAGTGGCGGTAGCTCACACCCGGATGAAACCGGATTTCCTCGGCGCCCAGCCGCTTGTCGAGCATCTGGATCAGCGCTTTCGCCTCGCCGTCGCTGATGTGGCCGGCGCTGAAGTCCGCGAGCAGGTCGCCTTTCACGGTGATCAGGTTGCAGCGGAAGGCGACCTCGCTCTTCTTGAGCTCGATGCCCAGCCCCAGCGCCTCCAGCGGCCCGCGGCCCCGGAAGTACTTGGCCGGATCGTAGCTCATGACCGCGAACATGCAGATCTCGGTGCCCGGCGACATCTTGGGCGGGCACGTGCGGGACAGCCCGACGATGCCTTCCTGCGCCAGCCGGTCCATGTTCGGCTTCTTGGCCGCCTGGAGCGGCGTCTTCCCGCCCAGCTCCGGCACCGGCCGGTCCGCCATCCCGTCCCCCACGATCAGCGCGTATTTCACGAGGTGGTATCCATGGCTAGCTCGCCCGGGCACGCCGAAGCAATTCGATCAGATTCTCCCGCACGAACTCGGAGTGACGCTCCGCGAGATCGGGGATGCCCGAATTCAACGACCCGATGAACCGGCGAGAGCGATCGCGAATCCCCTTTCGAGGAGGCGACCACGCGGTCATATACTGCTGGATCGCCAGCCTCACCACGTCCGACCGCTTGCGCGCGGTCCGGCGGGCGACGTCATCCAGCGTCTTGGCGAGCTTGTCCGGGACGCGCACCACCAGTTGGGTGGACATGGGATTCGTTCCTCCTGCATTGCATTGTAATGCACCTGCGAAGCGGCATCAAGGCGCCGACTGCTCCTCCTTGAAGTATTGCACACGCCAATCGTCGCCTTGTCCGAGGTCGTCCTTGTGCTGAGCGCCAACGAGAACGAAGTTGCCTCGCCCATCCGAAGCCACGCTACAGCCGTAGCGAGTGCCATCATCCGGCCCATCGCGGCTCCAGAGCAGCGTCCCGTCCGCGTCGAAGCGCAGCACGTGCAAACGCTTTCGCCAGGCGGATGGGTCACTCGTCGATCCGAACATGATCGACCAACGCATGCTCCGGCTTTCGACCCCCGCGACGATCATCCGGTCCTTCCCGTCCACCGCCACCGAAGTGGCGCCATCGTCGCCATGATCCGCTCCACCGTACGCGCGACTCCAGAGCAGACTCCCCGACGCGTCATATTGATTCACGCGCCAGTTCAGCCCCTCCCCTTGTCCCCGTTGACCCGAGGCACCGACAACGGCAATCCGTCCTCGATGGTCCACCGCGACGCTTTCGGCAATGGAGTCGTGATCCGCTTCGTCGCCGTATTCGCGCTCCCAGGCCAGCCGGCCGTCGGGAGTCCATTTCTGGACAAGCCCTCGGCGCCCCGTGTCGCTTGCCGGCGGAGCGGAATTACCGGCGACGATGACGTCGCCCGCCTTGTCGATCGCGATCCGCTGCGCCCAAGCGTCGCGTCCGCGCGGTCCTCCAAACGAGCGTGACCAGAGTTTGATCCCCCCGCGGGAGTACTTGATCAGTCGACCGCGGATGCGGGGATTCCCTCCACCATCCGCATATCGTTCGAGACCACCTGCGACGACGTTGTCGAACTGGTCTGTCGCGACGCCGTACGGAATGGCATTCTGTAGCGACGCCTCCCCACGGACCGGCTGAGCCCAATCCAACCTGCCGGCTGGATCATATTTCACAACTCGCCACCTGTAGACGATCTGAGGCCTGCCGCCGGAAGGGTGCCGCGGACCTGGTTGCGCGCACGACTCGTAGCCGAGCGCCACAACTGAATCCTGGCGATCCACCGCTACGGATTGGATGCAGTCGCTTCCTCGGACAGCGCCGTCGTAGGTTCGAGACCATCTCATCACGCCCGTCGCGCCATACTTCGCCAGGCGCCAATTCCAGTTCTGATTCGGACATGTCTCACACCCCCCCACGATGACATCACCTTGGCTCGAGAACGCCACCGTCTTGGCGAGATCGTCGCCATGGGCGACATCATCGTAGGTCGCAACCCATGCAGGAGCGATGGCCGGCGGCCGACATCCCCCAGAGCACACCGCCAAGAGCAGACAGACGCTGCGAAGACGGAGCCGGTGGCGGATCAGAACCTCGCAAGAGCCCGGGCGCGGCGCGCCGTCACCCCTCCCCAATCAGGTCGCTGCGAGTTTGAGCGCGGCGGCGACGGCGCGGCTGGTGGGCTCGACCGTCAGGATGCGCGAGAACTGCTCGACGGCGATGTTGGGGTCCTTGAGGCCGTGGCCGGTCAGGATGCACACGACGGTGCGGTCCCGGGCGCCCCGGAAGTAGCCGCGCCGGGCCAGCTTGCGGACGCCCGCCACGGTCGCGGCGGACGCCGGCTCCACGAACACGCCCTCGAGCCGCGCGAGCCGCCGGTACGCCTCGAGGATCTCGTCGTCCGTGACGGCCTCGATCACGCCGCCGGACTCGTCCCGCGCCACGAGGGCCGTCCGCCACGAGGCGGGATTCCCGATCTTGATGGCCGTGGCCACCGTGCGGGGGTCCGCCACGGCCTTCCCCAGCACGATCGGCGACGCGCCGCTCGCCTGGAACCCGAGCATCTGCGGGAGCGTCTTGATGCGGCCGTGCCGCCGGTACTCCTTGTACCCCTTCCAGTAGGCGGTGATGTTGCCGGCGTTCCCCACGGGGATCGCGTGGAAGGCGGGGGCGCGCCCCAGGACGTCGCAGATCTCGAACGCGCCGGTCTTCTGCCCCTCGATCCGAAACGGGTTGATCGAATTGACGATGGTGACGCCGTACGTCCGGCCGAGCGAGCGCACGACGGTGAGCGCCTCGTCGAAATTGCCCTTGATCTGCAGCACCGTCGCGCCGTGCATCAGGGCCTGGGCCAGCTTGCCCAGGGCCACGGCCCCCTTGGGCACCAGGATGAAGCAGGACATCCCCGCCGCCGCGGCGTAGGCGGCGGCCGACGCGGAGGTGTTCCCGGTCGAGGCGCACACGACCGCGCGCGCGCCCTCCTCCAGCGCCTTGCTGATGGCCAGCGTCATGCCGCGGTCCTTGAACGAGCCTGTCGGGTTCAGCCCTTCGTACTTGAGGCGCAGTTCCACCCCTCCTCCGACCCATTGCGAAAGCCGCGGCGCGGTCAGCAGCGGCGTCGCCCCTTCGAGCAGCGTCACCACCGGGGTGGTCTTGCTCACCGGCAGGTACGCGCGGTACTGCTCGATGACGCCGTCCCAGTGCGGCGTGATCGGCGGATGCGCGGCGCCGGGAACCAGTGGCGCCGCCTTCTTCTTCACTCGCCGCGCTCGACCCGCAGCAGCAGCGTCTTGCCCTTCACGGCCGGAAGCGCGTCGATCTCCTTGAGCGCCGCCTGCATGTCCTGCTCCTTGGCCTCGTACGTCAGGATGACCACCGGAACCTTGTCGCCCTTGCTGCGCTCCTTCTGGACGACCGAGGCGATGGACACGCCGTGGTCGCCCAGGTGCTTGGCGATGGCCGCGAGGACGCCCGGGTGGTCCAGCGCCGAGAGGCGCAGGTAGTAGCGGCACGTCACTTCCGTGATGGGGCGGATGGGCATGACGGTCGGCTTGAGCGGGATGTCGCC
>CAYHEI010000040.1:0-12230 GCA_964355385.1 uncultured bacterium
GGCGATTGCGTCTCAGATTTTTCCATAAGGTTTCTGGTTGTTGTCAGCGCCCGGTCGCCGGGTCGCTGAGCTTGGGTCGTTGGAGCGCCGGGCCGGACGCTTGGGTTGTTTGATGCCCTTGCGCCGGATTCGGGACATTTCTTCGGAGCGTTGCTTTTTGGTCATACCAGACCACCTTGACACCGCAGCGCGCTTCTGTTGGATGTCGTCAGGGTCGTGTCCGCAGGTTGGGCATTTCACGGGTTCGCCTTTCTCCATTCGTCGCTTCCCGCTTGGTTGCAGCGTTGCCGGAACTCGAAAGGTATTTTTGCCATCGGGTCCGCTTGAACGGCAACGGATGCAGCTAGCAGTTCCGGCGGGATTGGTTTCTTCCATCCGGATTCTCGCCATGACGCAAAAAGCGCGTCGTGGGTTTCGATCAGCTTCTTTGGTTCTTCGGGCAAAACCTTTTCCGCTTCCAGCCACGCGGCCAGGTAGATGTCCGAGACGTTTTTTGCTGTTGTCATACTTTTTTGGTGTTTTCGCTCATGGTGAATCGGGGCGCTCGGCGGATGCCCAGGCTGGCCGCTTTTATTTCCTCGAGCCGCGCTTCCCAAGCGGCCAGCATCGCCTTGCCGGGCGCGGTGATTCCCCAGACGAAATAATGGGATCGGTCCTTGCGTAGCTCGGCCCCCCGCGCTTTTTGCTCGGCCGTGCCGGCGGCGAGAGCGTCGCATAGTTCCTCTACGTCCGGCTTGAGTCTTTTGATTTGCAGGCGTGGGTCATCCTTTATCCGACGAATCTCGGCCAGCGCAGCCTGTCTCAAAGCGGAATATTCGCGCTCGAAAAGGCCGAGCTTCACCGGCTCAAATTCCAGTCCCTTTATCGGGCTTCCATCCCCATCTTGTGGGTGGGGAGTTTTCCACTCCCCTTCCCCCCCCTGTACCACTGTACTCTTCTGTGTGCCCTTTTCGGCACCGGCACCGGTGCCCTTTTCGGCACCGGCACCGGTGCCCTTTTCGGCACCGGCCAGGAAAAAAAGAAAGCGCCGGCGACGCTCGAAAGTTCCGTGGCGGCCCGGCAGCGCGGTGGAGCGAATAAACCCAGACGTTTCCAGGGCTTTAATCCAGGGCAGAATCGAATGGCGCTTCGCGCCAATCGCGGCGGAAATTTCCCGGTGCGCCAGGTCAGAGAAATCTCGGCCGGCCGCTTTGGCGTCCTGGAAAAAAAGGAAAAACAGGCGCACGGCACCGTGCGGCAATCGCCGGTCGCGCACGGCGGCGCGCAGCGTGTCGCGCTCGCGTAGCCACTGCGCGCCGTCGGGCGTGTCCTTCCAGGCCGTCATGCGTGGGGGTGGACGGCGCGGCGCTCCAGCGTGGCCACGCGGCGGCAGAGTCGCACGAAGCGCAAACCGTCGCGGAAGCGGTGAGTGGCGCGGCAGGCGCGGAATAAACGTCGCCGCGCCGTGGCGTCAAAGGGGTCAACGGTCAAACGTTCAAAGAGGCGGACGTATTCGAGCGCCACGCCGTCGGCCAGTTGCGGGAACACGATAGCCTCGCACACTGCGGCAATGAGCGGCGCGCGTAGTTCCCGCTCTGCGGCGTCGCGGAGCACCCGGGCGGATAAAAGATTTGTCGGCAGCGGCAACGGTACATCCCGGCGCGCTGGCCAGGCCGGCAGGACTTTCAGCACGGCGACGAATGCCGCGGTCCGCAGTGCTTTATCCCGGCGGGCGGAACGGGACGTCTGCCCGAAAAGCGCGCTCATGTCAGTTGAAGCCGAAAGCGGCCATAAAGTGCGGCCCGAAGTACGCTGACCATAGGCCGGGCGCACTGCGGACGGTCAGAAGCGGCGCGCCGGCATCTGCGGCCACAAAAGCATCGGGCCAGGGTGAGATGATGGGCAGCGGGCCGGGCAGGAAGCCGAGGAGCGGTATTTTTTTCATGCGGGGGGCGGGAGCAGCTTGTCCTGGGAACGTCCAGGGATGCGATTTTGCGCGTAGAAGCACGCTTCACCGAGCGCCAGCGCGAAAACTTCTCTGGCGTAGCGCCGGCGGAAGTAGAGTCCGTGGTCAGTAAGCGTGCACGTCCACGTTGTTTCGCCTGGTCCAAGCCCGAAAAATTTAACAACGCGACGACGGCAGGAACGTTTTCGTGTGCGTTTCAAGGTTCGCGATTCTGCGGAAAAGCTGAAAAACGGTCAACACAAATGTTAGCTTATCTCGAAACATTCGGTTGCGGGCTGAAAACGGCCGCTCTAAAATGCCCCAGGACGCGCTTTGATTTGCCGCCCGCTGTCTTGACCCTCGGAAAATCGACGGGTAAGAGCGCGGCGGCAGGGCGCTTCACGGTTGCCCATTATGAAAATACTCATGTTCCTGCTCCTGGTTTTCGCCACGCTGGCCGCGCACGCGGCCGAAGAGATACGTTACGAATCGATTTGGATCGACGAAAGCACGCCGCCCGTTACGCCGAGCGAGTACGAAGGGCGGCGCTACTGGCGCGCGCCGCTGGCGACGAATGAGACGGCGGAGATTGTGAGTTGGACCTGGGCGGGGATTAAAGCCTACGGCGGGGAGATTTATCGCACCGGCGCCGACGGACAGATTGCGGGAGAGCCGGTGCCGGCGGTAGTCGGCACCGTGGCGGCCGGGCCGGCGGTGTTGCAGATTTACGCGCGCCTGAGCAACGCCATCAATCCGCCGCGGCAGTTTTACGCGGTCGTTCGCCGCGTGAAGGTCGTAAAGGAGTTGCCGCCCGGCGAGCTGGCGGTGATTCCGGCGGGAATGGCGGCGCGTGTGTCGCTGGAATCGTCAACCAACCTTCATACCTGGGTCACTCTCGGTTCCACCAACATCCCCGCCGGCAGCGTCAACCAATTTTTCCGCATTCGGCTTGATCGGTAGGCCGGTCGTAATGCCCCACCCTTCCCGCCACACTCGAGCTTCTGAGCCGACGGGGCCGGAGTGGTATCCGTCATGGCCGGCGGGGCGGGTGCAGATGCACTGTTCCGTCGCGAGCGCAGAGCCGCAGAGCGGTTGAGGGGCGGGAGTCATACTATGGTCTGGTAGCCGACGCTGTACGTGTGCGAGGAGGCGTCCGTGTGGACAACGCCGATTTTCCAAAGGCGCGGAAGCTGGCCGTTCGCCGCCGAAGTGATGTTTCCGAGCGAGTTCACGAATGGGCCGACGAGATAAATTTTGTAGCCCGTCGCGGACACGGCCGTCGGAGACAGCACCCACTCCAACTGACCCGACACCGGGTCGTTGAGCGCGAGCTTGAAAGAGAGCGTGCCGGTGCCGAAAGCGGTGACGGTGAACCAAAAGAACGCGCCGCGGGCGCCGTAGTTCGTCTGCACCGCGCTGTAAGTTGTGGCCGTGCGCGCGGCGCTGGCGAGCAGCGTGCCCTCTTGCGTGACGCGCTGCGCGAGCACCAGGCGCATGAGCAGAGCGCGCACGCTGTCATTCAGTTGCGGGAAGGGTGTTCCAAAGTTGAGAGTCATAAAACGAAAGTGCGCGGCAAACTGGTATCGTTGCGGTGGACCGTTGGCCGCTGATTAAAGGGGTCCAGCACGCCGGCCGCGGCCGCCTCATTAAAGCCTTGCGCGGCGCGAATCACGCCCGACACGCCGTCAGACGCGCCGCGCTCGACTACGGAGCCGATGATCGAGCCGAAATTGTAGTTTGTCGCGCGCTGAGACGAATCGGCGGCGAGCGCGGCGGACACGCTCACGCCGAATTTGTTCCACAGTAGCCAGGCGGCCGCGCCGAGCGCGGCGAGGTAAAGGAGCGTGTAATCCTTCATGGTGCGTCATCTGGGCAGGGGAAGTATCGCGCGCCGAGCCGGCGGGCGTTGTCGGGATCGCCGCCGGCGGCAATTTGCGCGTCCACCCAAACCGCCCGTTGTTGAATGCACGAAAGCGGCTCGTCTTCGGGCCGGGGCGGTTCCACCGGCAGGCCGAAGCCGGGCGTTTCATCCCAGCGGGACCACACGGACACCGCGTCCTGCGTGGCCACGGCGGGGGCAGGCACCGCCAGCGGCAACGTGAACGGGGCCGCTGGCGGTAGTTCCTGGCCCCTTTGGATTGCGCGCCGCGTAGAGGCTCGCGCCGCGAAAAGCGAAAGGACGGCCGAAGAGGCTAGGAGCACGGGGATCATTTAAAGCGCCCGTTGGGGCGTCGTTTCCGCGTCGCGAAGCAGACTTTTCTTTTCCGCCGGCCGCTCTTGCTCCAATAGCAGGCCAAGTGCTGCCCGCGCTTCATTTTGCGGGTGATTTTCTTGGATTTCATGGGTGGAGAATCGACTTCAAGAGCCGCAACGATTCGGTCACGTTCGTCCCTCCGCCGTCCTCGCGCAGTCCATCGGTGCCCAGCGTGAAGGTTTTGCCGAGCGAAGCTTTTTGCCGGGCCAGGTCCACCGTGGCCGGCCAGAGCGCCCAGGACGATACGCGTAACTCGCGCCGGGTGCCGTCCGCCGTCGTTTCCGAAAAAACGGGCCGGTTGACCGCACACCCGGACGCGAGCACGCCGCCCAGCGCCGCTGCGAACAGAACCGAGCGCAGCGTCGCGCCAGGCGCACGGTAAATTCTGCGCGTCGCATCTTCGGAGCGTTTTCGCTTCCGCTCTTGCAAGCCGCGCCAGACAAGAAATCCGGTGTTGAGCAGGCCGGTGAAGGCAACAACGAAAGCTGTCACCTCGTTCACAGAGAGCGAGGCGAGCACCTGGCAGCCGTAAAGGCTCAGGATGGCCGCGCCGTCGTTGGAATTTGGATTCATCGCAGAACCTTTTTCAAAAGCCCGAGCCGCCAAGCACCGTAACCGGCCGCCGACACCCAGACCCACCACGGGAGCGCATCCCAGATGAATTTGAGCGGGAAGTTGACCGCGCCCTTGATCGCGCCCGTAGTGCTCCGGTAGCCCTCGCCGAATCCTTCCGCGAAAGATTCGTCCACCTGGCCGGCCAGGTCGCGGCCGGCCGCTTCGGTGTCCGCGCGGCGCGCTTGCACGTCCCGCCAGGTGTCCTCGGTCCACAACGGCTCCTCGCGATTCATGCGCTGATCGTCAAGCCGGCGGTGCGCGGCGTCCAGATCGTCCGAGCGCCGTTGCTCGGCCTCGATGTCCACGCCCGTCAACCATGATGGTAGCCAGCCCATGTCAGTGCTTCCGCTTGTAGAGCCACCAGGCTCCGGCGGCCGCCGCCGCCGCCGCGACATACCAGAACCACGGCGGCAGGCCGCCGCCCGCATCTAGCGTCGAATCCAAGCGCGAGCCGCCGCCCGCGAAGTTGTTCACGAAAGTCCCGCGATAGCCGCCGGCCGCAGAGCCGCCGCGATTCGTGGCGGACGTCGTGAGGTCCGTCCGGTCCGAGCTTTGCAGATTCGCGTTGATCGGGGGGATCATGTTTTCCTCGCCACCAAAAACACGGCCGCAAGGCCGAGCAGACCGAAGAGCGCCAGGGGAACGAGCTTTCCGGCGTCGAACGCGGGCTTGCCAGCCGCGTCAGGATTCGCGGGAAGATTGATGGACACGGTGCCGACTTCGGAGAGGTTCAACACGTCGTTCGCCGTCGTGTTGAAGGCGTCCGAAAGCGTCGTGGTGGACTGCTGCGTCGTGTTCCGCGTCGGCGAGGCAAATGAGAAAAGGCCCATAATCGCGGCGTGTCACAACGGCGAATTCTGCGAATGGCAACCGATGAACGGCTCGATGAAAGCGGTCCCAGATACGCCGGTGATCGTCACCGACTCGGCCGTGAGTTGGAGTCGGTCGATTTCGACCGTGCAAGGGTAAGGGAAGGCCGTGACGTGCCACACCTCCGCCGCCTCGTCGGTGTCGCCGACGGCGTAAGCCTTCGAGTAGCAGACGCATCCCGGCGCGCCGGGGCCGTCGGGACTCATTACGTTTCCCGCGACTTCCGCCGCCGAGCCGATGGTGAATCCCGGCTCGCGATGGACTCGGAACAGGGGCGCGGCCGTCTGCGGTTGCTCGGTCGCAGTCACGGAGGGCGCGGTGAGACGGGCGTCGGATATGATGATCGGCCACGCGAACACTTCCGCGCCGCCGAGCAGTCCGGCGAAGCGCAAGCGGAGTGTGAGATTCCAGGCGGAGCCGATTACGATGGCGAAGTAGAGCCGCCGGTACACGAGCTTCGCGGAAACGGCGATGGCGAGCGGAAACGCCTTGGCGGCGTCGTTGCAGCCCATCAGCCGGCTCTTAAAGACCGGCTCGAAAGTGAATTTTGGCGAGGCCATGTTTTCATCGTCGCCGGAAAATGATCCAGAGCAGGCCCAGCACGCCGACACCCACACCAAACCACTGAAGCGTTGTGAACTCGGCCCAGAAGCCGGACTTGACCATCGTGCCGGCCTTGCGTTGCGCTTCGGCGCGTTCCGCTTCGCGGCCGTTGAAGAGGTCTTTCGCGGCGGCCGCGCTCCAGGTCTTGAGGATGTCCAGAGCGCCGGCCGTCAGGTCCGTCCCGCTAGTCGCGGCATCAGGCATAGGCTTAGAGCAGTTGCGTGAGCGCCCCCAAGTCCTCGACGCGGCGCGGCAAAATCTTGTGGTAGGTGAACTGCGTCTGCGGCGTGCCCGCCGTGCCGATTTTGTCGCCGACGATGCTGGCCCGGTTGGACAGGTCCCGCAGGTCGATGATCGAATTGACCGAGAACGCATCCGTGCCCGGCGTGTCGCTGAGGAAGTCCAGGAAGCCCTCGTTGCTGAAATTCGGCAAGTTCGCCTCTGCGGGGTCCGCCGCACTGGATCGCACACAGAACGCGCCTTCCGGGTAGGTCATCTGGCTTTGATCGTTCAGCGATTGCAGCGAGGAATCCGTCCACGCCTGCCGGTCGTAGAGTCCTTGTTTGAGAATCCATTGATCCGTGGCCGAGTTGAGCACCGCGCCGCGTGCCGTGGCGGACTGGTAATGCTGCATGAGCAGTTGCGTGAGGAAGCCGTCCGCGGGGATGTCCCAAGTCTGCGTGCTGTTCGCATCGTCCCACGTCTTCTGATCCGTGCGCAGTTGCGTCGGAATGTAAAGAAAGTCCGTCGGCGTGTTCCGATACTTGAAATGCAAGTTGCAAGTGAGCGTGCCCGTGAGCGTGAGCGTTGCGCCGATGTCGGCGACTGATCCCAGATCGACTTCAATCACGGGGTCCTCATTGAGCCGGTCCAGAGGAATCGAAAAGTAGTTGCCCGCCGGTTCCTGAATCCCAGGCGGCCGGATCGGCACCCACCAATGCGCTTTGAACGCGCCCACTTGCGTCGTGAGGCGAGAAATCGCTTCCTGCATGTCGCGGCCGACGCGCCAGTCGTTTTGCCGGCAGTACGAGAGCGTGCCCGGGCCGGACACGTCCACCGCGTTCCGCGAGGAAAGCGAATCGTTGACCCGCAGACGAATCCTCTTGGCGAGGTTGGCCAGGGCATCGGACGTGGGCGTCGTGTGGGTCGCGGTCGTTCCCGTGATTTCAACGAGGACCGCTTCCAGCCGCAGTTGCTTCCGCGCGAGCGTGAACTGCACGGCGTTGTTGGTCGTCGTCGTCGCGGCCGGCGCGGCGATGGTGGTCGAATACTGCTTCCAATTTGAATAGGCGGGAAAGCGCATGGTGAGAGAGTGGTCAGTTGTTGCCAACGGCGACGTTCAAGAGGCGACTCAGGAACCCTGAACCAGGTCGCGAACAACCTTCACCCGCGCAACGACGGCAATGGCGATGAAGGAGATTGCGAGCGAGACCCAGAACGCTTTGCTTTTAAGGATGCTCATAATTTTTTGCTGTTGGCGCAACCGTGCGCCGCGTCCGCGTTTCCGTCCATGCCGGAACAATTCCGGTTTTATCCGGTACGCGCCGGCGCGGGCGTGAACACCGCGCCGCGCGCCACGCGGCCGGTGAGCAAGTCGCGAACAACGTAGCTGCCCGGCGGGAGATGGCGCACTTCGGATTCGTCGAAGCCCCATTGCGTGAGCCGCCACAGGTCGCTGGCTTCGGTCGTTTTGAAAACGCAAACCTCTGTGATTTGCTTGCGCGCGGCGCGATGAAGCTGAGAGCAGGCGGAGGAAACGCACGCGACATCTAGTCCGCTCCGCCGCCCTTTGTCGAAGATCATGGCCGCGCCCGGCGGCGTGGCGGTGTCGCAAAAGGATTGAACCTCATCACAGCACCAGATTTTCCGGCCGGGCAGCCGCCCGGCCGTGGCGAAAGACACGCGGGAAAACCAGTCGAAGAGCCAGGCGCTAGAAGCATCCGAGCGCCCAGGATCGAAGATGCACCAGCCGCCGACGGCTGCAGCGGCGAGCGCCGCGCCGTCGAGCACCGTGACGGCCGGCCGCTTCAACGCGATTTGGAACTCTCCTTCCGGGTCAAAGAGGAATCGGCAAGTGGCGGCGCGGCCGGCGAGGAACCGGCAAAGGAACGTGGTCTTGCCCATGCCGCTCTGGCCGCACACGAGCAGCCGGTGAGGCCGGTGATCGCGTTGCACGGGTCACTTGCCGAGCGCGTCCGCCGCCGCGCGGTCCGCCGCGAAGCGCGCCGCTTCGTCGGCCGTTTGCGCCACGGTCGCCGCGGGCGTCACGGCCGGCGGACTGCCAGGGGGTGCGCTCGAGCGCATTTCCTTTGCCAGCGCGTCCAGGTCCCGCATGAGTCCGCGCCATTGCCAGGCCACGGTGCCGAGCGCGAGGGCCAGCGTGAACTCGCACGCGCCGGCGAGCGTGAGGTTGTGCTTCCGGCAGACGGCCACGGCGCTTTCCACGATCGTCGCGGCCGTGGGGCCAGGCACGCGCGCCCGCTCGCCGAAAGCTGGCGCGCGTTCGCTGCCGACGATGCGCTCCGCTTTTTTCTCGACGGCCCAGACGGCTAAATTTTCGGTCGTCTCAAGAACCATTTTGAACTCGCTGCGGCAAAGCTCAGGATCAAACGGAGCCGGAGCATCCGCCAGCGGCGGCGCATCGCCAGCCACAGGCGCGGCAGCGGGCGCGGGAGCCACAAGGCCGCGCTCTTCCAGAAAGCGGGCGATTTCTTCGGCTTTGGTTTTTCGGCCTTGAGGGAATTTTCGGCGAGCCGCAGGCCGTGCGACAGGAGCGACCGGCGCAGGCCGGATCGGAGCAGCGCCCGCCGAATCGCCGCTTCTCGTCGGATCAATTGCATGGTCGAAAGCCATTACGCCCCCCACTCCTTATCGGCATCTGCGAGCCAGGAAGCCAGCAGGCCGCGCGGTTCAGGCTCAGGCGCGGCCGGCGCGGGGGGCGGAGTTTGCGCGGCAGGGGCCGGTGCGGGAAGTTTCGGAACGGGGCGCGGGCGCGGTGGCGGCCGACGAACGGCGGCCGCGCTGGCCGGCGCGGGCGTGTCATCTGGTTTGCTCATAAGCGTCACGCTCGCTTTTTTTGCCGGGCTTGCCCATGCCGGATTTTCCCCGGCATCCCGCAGCGCGACAGTTTGCGCTCTGCCCGGCGGAGCAGCGCGCCCGCCGCCTCGTCAATAAGTCCACGAATCCATGCATTGCGGCTCTGCCGGGTGATTTTCAAAGCGCGGTCCAGCGCAGCCAGTTGCGCGGCGCGTTGAAGCACCGTCACTTTGCGCCAGTCGGGTTTGCTGTTTTCCATTGGCGCCGAGCAATCAAACCACAGTTTTTCGGCTCACTTAACTGTTCTGCGTCCTAGCCTTTCGTGCTTTCTTGCGCTTCCGGCCTTTGGGCCATCCGCCGAGTTTCGCGTTCTCGCGGACGGCCAGCGTCTTTGCCTCGGAGGTTGCTTGACCTCCGAGGCGACCAAGTGCGACAGCAGCGGGATTTTTCATGCGTGGACTTGTTCGTCCGGTGTCCAGGTGAGTTCGACCGGCTGCACGTTGCGCGGGGTGTAGTGCATCGGATCACCCTCGGCTTCATCGTTCGTCGGTTTGAGCAGCGCAGCAAGCTCTTCGGTGGTGTCGCAGGCCGCGACATCCTTCGCGAGAACCCGCACATCGCGAGACTTCATCCCCCCGAACCCTTGCTTGTGGTGACGCACCCAGTAGGTGTTTTGGTCGCTGGCCTTGAAGAACTCCGACCCCCAGTATTTGTCCGTGAGTTTCACGGTTTCAGTTTTCGCGGCTTCCATCAGTTTTTGTCCGAGCGTTTTCATATTGTTTTTTGGTTGGTCCGGGTTACTGGCCCTCGCTCAACTACCCACACAATAGTAGAGCGGTTAGGTATTGCAAGGAGAATCGGAAAGTATTTTGACCCTCTTTTATTGGGGTTTCTCGTGAATCCGACCGGACGCAGAACAAGACGCTGCAGAGAACCCGGCCATCGCGTCTCGGTTGC
Source organism: uncultured bacterium (assembly GCA_964355385.1). Taxonomy (GTDB): domain Bacteria; phylum Oederibacteriota; class CAKKQC01; order CAKKQC01; family CAKKQC01; genus CAYHEI01. Next base: position 10,260 of record CAYHEI010000040.1, read on the forward strand.
AATCGAAAGTCTCATGTGGCCGGGTCTCTGAGCTTATCGTTGGAGCACCGGGCGAGCGTCTCTTGGCGTTCAAGTTCTTTCCGGCGTGCAGCCTGTTTCTTCATCATGCCCGGCAGCACTTCGGTTGTGATGCGGAGCAGTTCGGACTCGGCTTCACCGATGCGGCGGCGCACCTGTTCTATTTCGAGTTCGCGGGTTGTGGCTTGGTCGAGTGTTTTCATCTTCTTTTTCCTTGGATGGCGGTCAGGTTCACAAACATTTTTTCGACGAGATGGATTTGCATACAGTACTTGCAGTATTCCCCGTCATAGTTTTTCAGCACGGCGGGAGCACCACAGGACACACACTTCGGGCCGGATGCTCCAACCACCGAGTGGAGCGAATCCGGCGGGGCGTCCTGATTTTCGGATGTCGTTGGAGTGTTCACGTTATTGGTTTATCGCCGCCGGATTCGCTCACCCGGACGTTCGGACGCAGCGCGGTGAGCGCCTTGGCCTGAATGAATTTGCAGCCCCACAGTTTGCAGAGCGTGTCGCAGGTGTCTGGGTGTCCATACATGCACGACCGTTTCGCCTCCGGTGGTCGTGAGTCGCTGGCGCTTGCGTCCGAACCATGCGCTCCAGCGAACTGGCCGGGGCGTCTCTGTTTGGATGGTCGTTTCGATTTCATGCCTTTGGGTTGTTCGCGGCCAGTCGCTGAGCTTGGTCGTTCGGCGTCTCGCGCACCTTACCTTGCGAGTGATGTGTCACGCGGGCGACCAAAGCATCTTGTTTAGTCTCCCACAGGTCGGCGCGGCGGTCGGCTTCGATGGTCGCTTCCGCAGCCGTGGCGATGTGTTCCCTCGCGTCATCGCGACACACTTCATTGCCGTTTTCGTCCATATGAAATTCATCATCGTTCCAGTCAGTCACCGTGTACAGCCACCGACGCCGAACCAGGCGCTCCAGACAACCCCGCGATTGCGTCTCGGTTGGCATGTCGTCAGTCATTGGCGCGGGGTGTCTGAGCTTGATCGTTAGCCTGCTGGGTTGCCCCCCAGCAGTTCGCCGCGAAGAACGCCCGCGCGAATCCCATCGGCGTCGCGCTTCGCAGCGTTTTGGTTTTCTCGGACTTGCCGCCGAGCTTTTGCAGCCAGCTTCCCTGGCTGCACACGCGGACGGGTTGCACCGACTTGTCGCCACTCCACAGCGGCATCGGCGGCACGTATCGCCCCCACAGCCCGGTGCGCTTGGTGTAGGCGTCGCCGAAGTCGTGGGGCTGGAAATACCACGGGCCATATTGTTTCAGTTCAGGCAGGAGCTTGTTGAGCCTGCCGACCGGGTTTTCCATCGCCCACCAATCGGGCTTGAGATATTCGACGCAGCGCAGGACTTGGCGCACGAGTTCCAGGCTCTTGGCCGTCTGGCCGCTCTTGTCTTTGGCCGGCCAGTATTGCGCGCCGCTCACGGCGAAGTCGGTGCAGGGCGGGGCGGCCAGGATGCCGTCCACCGTGCCGTTTGCTTCGAGGACGTTCTCGGAGAGCCACGCGCAGTCCAGGTCCATGATGTCCACGCCGAGCTTGAGGTCGAGTTGCACAACGTTCGCGCCCGCTTCGGCGTAGGGCCGCGACCAGTTGCCAGAGCGGTCGAAGAGGGAGAGCACCGTCTTGCCAGCGCAGGCTAACAATTCGATGGAGCGAACCCGGCCATCTCGCCTCGGTTGCAATTCATCCGTCATGTGGTCCGGGTCGCTGAGCTTGGGTCGTTAGGCGGCTTCGCACCATCGCCATGACCAAACCACTTAACGTCCAGCGCGAGCAGCCGACCGGAGTTGCGATGCCACCAGCGCAGTTGAGCGTCGGAGAGTCCGGCGCGCAGGCGTCCGTGCATCCGGCAGATTGCGCCGTAGATTCTCAGCCGCCGGCAGGCGAGTTTTGGCAGCCGGACATGCCAGGCGAGAGCCAGCCGCCTAACCATGCGCTGCAGCGAACCC
>CAYHEI010000041.1:0-312 GCA_964355385.1 uncultured bacterium
CGTCGCCACGTTGCTCGGCCGCCCCTCGACGCCTCGTACGTCCATCGCACGGACGAGGTAGGAGTAGGCAATCCCCGCTTGGGCGGTCCCGTCGACAAAGGTGCTCGCCCCGGCCCCCACGGCCTGCCCGACAACCGTGTCGGGTGCGCCCGGCGCCGGACCCCGATAGACGCGGTAGCCCGAGATCGCGTACACGTTGGCGGCGGGCGGGGTCCAGGTCAGCGTCACGTCCGCCGTTCCCGCCACCGCGCTCAGATCGGCCGGCCCCGCCGTCACCGACGTCACGGCGATGATCTCGCCCGCGCCCGTCGG
>CAYHEI010000041.1:322-12134 GCA_964355385.1 uncultured bacterium
TGGAACGATTCGGCCGAGCCGTTCTCCCACGGCGCGCCCGGCGGGATGTAGAGCTGGCCGTCGCCCGCCGAGAGGTGCTGGATGGTCCCGAGCCCGGTCGTGATCACCGCGATGTCCTGGATGGCTCCCGTGTTCAAGTCCAGCGTGAAGAGCTGGCCGTTCGTCGCGTGAACGTGCACACGGTTCCCGGCGATCAACGGCGCGCCATGCTTGATCCCCACGCCGCTGAAGGTCGTCGCCACCCACTTCGTCGCCCCGGTCGACAGATATCGCGCCTCGACGGTGGGCGTGTCCTGCGCGGCCAGGATGACCACCTCGGGCGTCATCGCCGGGGACGTGAGCCGGGAGCCGGTGAAGACGGTCCAGAGCGAATGCCCGTCGGCCGCGCTGAACGCTCGCAGGTTCCCGTCCGTTCCGGTGACCAGCACGGCCGGGGGCATCGCCGCCAGGCTCAACGCCTCGGTCGTCTCGACCTGGCTTCCCAGCGTCTGCTGCCACAGGGTCGCGCCCGTCGCGGCGTCGTACGCGCGCAAACGGCCCTCGAAGTCCACGATGTAGACGCGGTCGGAGGCCGCCGCGGGCGTCCCATACGCCCGGTCCACCAATCCGGTGCTCTCCCAAAGGATCATCTGATACGTCGTTGAGGACGGATCCACGTCGATCGCGACCAAACGCCAGTCGCCGGACGTGCGGAACGGCGCGTAGAGGACGCCCTTGTAGACGATCGGCGAGCCGGGATTCGAATCCCCGAAGTTTGCGGTGGAATTGGTCTGGAGTTGCCAGTCCACCACCCCCGTGTCGGCCCAGCGGACTGTGAGCCCCTCGGGATGGGCCAGGTAGACTTTTCCGTGGTGCACCGCCGCCGTGGTGCGGGTGTCCGCCGTCGCGGTCACCGTCCGCCCCGCCTGCCAGAGCACCTCGCCGGTCGTGGCGCGTCTGGCTTGCGTGTCATCCATCGTCGGCGGTGTCCACAGCGTGCCCGAGACGACCACCGCGGTCTGCAGCGGGTACGCGCCCACGCCGTTCAGCTTGACCGTGGCGCGCCACCGCTCCCCCAGCGGCGGCTGAATGTTCGTCGAGGGATCGTACGCGTCGTGCAGGGCGCTGCGCTGGAACATCGGCCACCCGCGGATCAGCGGGGTCGCCGTCGCGGTCCCTTGCACGGTCTCCGCGCCGAGCGCATCGGCCCCCACCAGGACATACGTGTACGTCACGCCGTTCTCGACCCGCACGTCCGTGAATGCCGTCGTCGTGGGCGGCAGCACGAAGCGCAAGAGCAGCGGGCCCACGTCGCCTTCCCGCCGGTACAGGCGCAGCTGACTGGCGCCCGCCACCGCCAACCAGCTCAGGTCCACGAAGGAGTCGTCCGGCTCCGCGAGCAGGTTGGCACCGGGAAGCGGGATCACCGTCGCGTTCGAAACCGCCGCGATGGCACCGCACGGCGTGTCCCCTCCGGCGACAGCCCGGTTGCGCACGATGGCGGGAGGGCCCGTGGGGGACCACGTCCCCACGATGGTGAACGTCAAGCTGAACCCCGGCGAAAGGTCGGCGGAGGGAGGGCTATCCCACTCGTAGCGAGTCCCCTCCGGCACGTTCACGGCGCTCGCCGGAGGCAGCCCTGGTGGTCGGAAGGTAGCCGTCACGGCGATGTCGGTGGAGACCGTATCCACGACAACCAGGGAAGAGATGGCGACATCCCCGGAGTTTACGACGTCGATACGGTACGTGACGGACTCCCCCAACGCGGGCACGGAAGGCGTCTGAGTCTTCACGACCGAGGGCCCGAGGGGGGACGCCCCGGCAAGATTGAAGCTGGTCGGGGGCGACAGGGCGGCGAAGCCCCCGCACTCGGTCTTCCAGCGCGCCACCGCGCGGTTCATCACGGTGACCGGGGCGCACCGCGGGCTGACCTGCCCCGTGATGGTGAACGTGAGCGCCACGCCCGGGTTGAACACGCTCCTGTTCGCGGTCCAGCGGTAACGGGTCCCGCCCGCGACCGGCGTCTTGCTCACCGAGCGGAAGGCTGCCGGCTCGTTCGTGGTGACGGCCGTCAACACATCGGGGACGGTGTCGAACAGTTCGAGCCCCGTCACGGCCACCGCCCCGGTGTTGGTCACGTCCAGACGGTACGTGACGGAGCCTCCGGCGACGGGCGCCTCGGGGATCTGGGTCTTGGCGACGGACAACGCGGATGGTTGCACGACCGTGAACTCGACTGTGTTGGTCATGAAGGCCGTGGCGGAGCAGGTGGTGTTGGCGTGGACGACGGCGCGATCGTCAAACGTGGAGGCGGAGCAGACGGGCGGCGCGGTGGAGGTGATCGTGAAGGTGAAGCTGACGCCCGGAGCCATCGCGAGACCCGTGGCCGCACAGCGATACCGCGTCGCCATCGTCACGCTTTGCGCGCACTTCCCCCAGGGGGTCTGTCTGAGGCAGACGGTCAGGGGGGCGGCGGTCGGAAACAGGAATCCCTGGGGTTGGATGATCGTCACGTTCGTGAACTGCACCGAGATGGTGTCCACGACCTCCAGGCTCGTCACCGTGTCGGTGCCTTCGTTGGTCACGACGATCCGGTAAGTCACGACGGAACCGGAAACCGGCGCTTCCGGAGAGAACTCCTTCACCGCCGTGAGCGCAGTGACCGGGGGGAGAACCGTACTCGCAGGAACAGTGGACAGCGCGGCGCTCTGCCCGCAGGCGTCGCCGCCGACGGCCACGGCGGTGTTGCCCAAGGGAGCGGGCGCGCAGACGAGCCTGATTTGACCCGTGACCGTGAAGGTGAAGGCATCGCCTGGAGCCATGAAGATTCCGGCTGCCGACCATGCGAACCGGGTTCCCGTGAACGGGACATTCGAGACCACGGGGGCGGCAAGGCCGAGCGGCTGCGACGTCGTCGCGTTCACGAACACCGACGGGAGCGTATCCACGACCACCAGCGACGTGAGCGTGGCGCTTCCCGTGTTCGTGACGACGATCCGGTAGGTCGCCCCGTGACCGATCGAGGGCGCGGCGGGCGATTGCGTCGTCGCCACGCTCAGGCTCAGCGGGGCGGGACCCACGACGAACGGCGATGCGTTCGCCTGTATCACCGTCGCCCCGCACGCCCCCGAGGCCGCGACGGCGGCCTGGTCGGCCATCGTGGTTGGGACGCACACCGCCCCGATGCGCCCCGTGATGGTGAGGGTGAGCGTGTCGCCCGGCAGGAACGCCAAGTCCTTCGCGCCCCACGTGAAGACGGACCCGCTCGCGGTGGGCGGCCCCAGCACGGCAGGCTGATCGGTCGTCATCCCCGTGAAGACGGATGGCACCACCTCCGCCACGTTGAGCGAGTCGACCGGCACGATGCCCGCGTTGCGCACGACCAACCGATACGTGACCGTTTCACCGATACCTGCCACCGCCGGGCTCCCGAGGAGGGAGAGCGCCAACGTGAGGGCTTCCGGCGGGAGGTCGGCTTCAACGACGTTGGAGTACGTGCTCTCGGACAGGAACGTGACGCTCGGGACGACGTCCAGCGCGGTGAGGGCGTAGTAGTAGACGCAGGAGGCGCCGAAGCTCGCGTCGGTGTATTCGGAGGTGGTGAAGCTCCCCTGCGTCCCCGGAATGAACGCCACGGGCGAGAAAGCGCCTCCCGGTGCGGTGGTGCGGTACAGCCGGTACCCGGAGACCGGGGTCTCGGAGAGCGGGTGGGTCACCGGCGCCCAGCTCAAGAGGACGCCGCTGGACGTGACACCCAGCACGGTCAACGGCTCGGGTTCGTCCACCGCATTGCCGAAGACCTTGAGATTGCCGTCGGCGGTGGTCACCGCGGCCAAGCCGTGGAAGAGCGAGGGGGAACCGTCGACGATGGGCGTGGCCGAGAGCGCGACCTGAAGCTGGCCGTTGATGTCGCCGGCGTCGAAGGCCCGAAGCGTGCCGTCCTCGACGCCCGCGAAAACGCGGTTGTCCGCGAACGACGCGGAAGCCGCCGCGCGTCCGCCCAGCGGCTGAGTCCACATGATGTGGCCGTCAGTCACGCGATCCTCGATGGCCAGCAGCCGTCCCGCGTCGTCGACGACGTAGATGGTGGCGGAGGCAAGGCCGGAAGTGGGCACCACCGCGGACGAGCCCGTGAGCGAACCAGTCAGCGGTTGGTTCCACGGATACTGGACATACGTCCCTCCGTCATTGAGCGCCGCCAGCCCGTGCGCCAGCGTGGGCACGTACACCCGCGTTCCCAGGACGGCCACGGTGGCCCGCACCGAGCCAAGCGCAAGCTGGCTCGGCTCGGAGGTCCACCGCAGCGTGCCGTCGACGGCGTCGAAGGCGGACACATGCTGGTCATATGCCCCGACGTAGACCCGCGTGCCAGCGGCGTTCACCGTGGGAGCTCCGTACGCCTGGCCGCCCAGGTTGCGGCCCCACACAACCACCCCGTCGGCGGCCTTCAGGCACGAGACGGCGCCATCCGTGGCGGCGATGTACACCCGCGCTTCCCCGTTGATCACGGCCGCGGTGAGGGGCGCCGCGAGGGGGCTTCCCAACGCGACGCGCCAGTGCTCCACCCCGGTCAGCGGATTCAGGGCGCGCACGACGCCGTCCATCGAGGCGACGATGAGGCGATCCGCGGCCAGGGCCGGCGCTCCCCGGATCGGCCCGTCGGTCTGCACCCGCCACCGCTCGACCCCCGTCCGCCGGCCAACGGCCACCACCGCTCCCCCGGTCGAGCCGACATAGAGCGTGTCGCCTGCGACCACTGCGGAGGAGGAGGTGAATACGGTCTCGCCGCCCCGGTCGTCCAGCGGGGCCACGTAGCGGAGTACCGGAGGCAAGGAGTACCGTTCTGCAAGATTCGCCCCGCTGTGAGTCGGTTCCGCCTGAAACTGCCACCAGTCGGCCCCCCTCGCCGGCAGGCACAGACCCACCATCGTGATGCACGAAGAAGCCAGCGCGAGAGCCCTCACGCAATTACACCCATGAAGTTGACATGGCCGAGGTGGTTGAGGCGAGGTCGCCAATCACCAATCGTCATCGACCCCTCCGAGGAATCCAATGATCCAAAGACTGTCCCCGATCTTCCTGAAGTACTCGATGGGAGTACCCGACACGACGGCCTTCGTCAGCCGGTTCGCCGCGTCGAAGGTGTAGAAGGTGTCGTCCCCGACCCCCGGCCGCTCCACCCGCCGCTTGATGACGTTCCCCGCCCCGTCGTACTCGAACTTCACCGTCTCGCTCGCGTCGCCCGTGTCCACCTGGAACAGCTTGTTACCAGGGAGATAGTTGTAGGTACGCCCGGGCTCCGCCTGCACCACCGCCCCGCCCCGCTGCTCCGTGAGACGGTTGCTCGCGGGATCCGCGATCTGATTTGCATCGCCGCGGAACGTCCAGACCAGGAGAACGTTCAACAAGGTTTGCGCGATGATCTCGCAAGCCTTCGGTGTCCAAGTCGCCCGCGCGCCCCCTTCACGACGCAGGCGAGTGATTCGGGGGAAGATGGACACCATCGTCACGCTCGACGGCCCATTGCGATTCTGTCGCATGAGCTCGCGCAGGCGATGAATCGGGGTCTGCCCGCAACGGCATCGAATCTGTCCGCAGGATATCCAACTCCGACACTCTGCAGTCCTTGACATGAAAGGGTACTTCTCATGGCTTGCCCCACAACGGAATATGGAGAAAGAAATACCGGCGGACAAAGATTGCCAGGAACACGAGCGCGAAGAACAACGCGATCACGTTTGAGGTGCGCCGCGTTTCAAGGCTTGGAATGGGCTCCTTTGAATAGCGGTGGAACACCGGGCTAAATCGGAAGAGGAAGCGTATCGCCTGAGGATAATACGTGTTCAGGAATGTCCCGACCAGAAGAAGAATAGCCAGGGCAAGTTCAGTAAGCGGTGATTCCGGGAGACGTGAAGGGCGTGTCATTCTTCCTCCGAAGGATCCGCGCCGGTTTCGTAATCAGACTTCGCGTCTGAAGCCTCCGTCTTGTCACCAGGCGCCTTCGTCGACTCCGCAGTCGGGACCTGGGTTGACACGCTCGCATCGACGGATGGACTCACTGCCTCGATCGCACTCCCAGCCAGCGTCGCCGCACCTGAAGCCCGCTGCGCTGGATTCTTCCCGAAGAATGCGTCGCGCACGGCCAACGCGTTCTCGACCGCCGTGTACGTCTTTCCTCCCCCCTCCCCGGCAGCGGCAACAGCCAAGTCCCGCACGGGATCCACGGAAGGTTTGTCTTGTGTGGCAGCTGCCATCGTCGCTGCACCTGCCGCAACACCCACTCCTCCCGACGCGATTCCGACTGCATAGGCGAGTCCGGCCCCTAGCGTGACGGGCCCTCCTGCCGCCGCGAGGGCGACGCCCGCGATCGCCGCGGCACCAGCAATTGCCGTCGAACCACCGGATGCGAATTGCCAGGGGTTGAAGAGACCGTTCTGATCCGCGTACGAGAGCGGATTGTTCAACACATACAAGTACTGATTTAGGGTCCCGGGATTGAGCAGCGAACCGTTCACGAGATCCCGGCTCACGAATCTGCCGATGCCCGGGTCATACCACCGCGCGTTCATGTACGTCAGGCCGGTGAGGTCGTCAGCGGCCAATCCTACAAACCGGTACCGGTTGAACGGATCGTGGGTGGCGTTCTTGGTCGCCCCGAACACGTCGTACGAGTACTCCTGCGTCAGGTTCCCCAGGAAGTCCGTGATCTGCGAAACCGAGCCCAACCCATCGTTCAGGTACCACTCGGTGAACGGCTCGGGCAAGTCCAGGCGGGTCTTGGAAAGGCCGGGCACCAAGACGGTGGTCGGCTTCCTATCCGTCCCCAGCTCCATCACCGTGGAGAGGCCGTCAAAGACAAACCATGTCTCGGTTCCCCCGAGCTTCTGCTTCACCCGCTGGCCATCGGGGTCGTAGAAGTAGTCGATCTCGGTTCCCGAGATCACGGCCTTCGTGAGCCGGTTGGCACCGTCGAAGGTGTAGGTGGCCTGCGAGAGCGGGACGATTCCCGCCGTGACGACCCGACTCAAGAGATTCCCGGCATCGTCGAAGCTGTACGTCGCCTCCGTCGAACCCTGCGTCACTTTCTTGAGTGCATTGGTTGATTCGTAGGTGTAGCTCCGCACCACCTGCCCCGTGTTCGTTTCGCTGAGCCGGTTCCCCGCGGGATCGTAGCCGTACAACTGGTCCGGGTAGGTCGGGTAGTCGACTTTCGTCAGACGGTAGAGCTTGTCGTATGAGTACTGGTGCAGCCCCATGATGTCCCGCATGGTCTGGCGGTTGCCCATGTTGTCGTACGTGTACGAGAAGTAGCTCAGCGCGGCGTCCGAGGGCTGGCGGGCGTTCCGCAGTTTCGTCAGCCGGCCCGCCAGGTCGTACGTCAGGCGGGTCGTCGTCTGGTTCGGACGAACGATTCCCGTGAGCAAGCCTCCACCGCCGCACCCTCCCCCGCAGCCCGATTCGTATTCGAAGGTCGTCGTCCGCCCGCCGAAGGTCGAGCTCGCGACGCGACCGAGCGAGTCGTACGCGCTGTCCACGCGCAAGTCCACCCCCGGCGTGGTGGGCGCGTCCACTTCGAGACTCAGGCGGTCGCCCACGGGGTCGTAGGCGTGGTGCTTGGTCGCCAGGATCGACGCCCCCGCCGTGATCGCTTCCTCCGTGAGCCGGTGCAGCGAATCGTAGGTCGCGGCCACCGAGTACGGCTGGCCGTCCACCTGCGTAGCCGCCGAAACCCGGTTCCCCACCGGGTCGTACGCCAGGTCCACCGTCGGCATGATCCCGCCGCTGTAGCTCAGGCGACGGAGGCGATTCAGGGAATCGTAGATGGAGGTCGCCACGATGCCGCGGCCATCCCGCCGCGTCAGCCGATTGCCCACTTTGTCGTAAGTGAAGAGCTCGTACGTCCCATCCGGGTGGTCGATCCGCGTGAGCCGGTTCAGCTCGTCGTATTGGTAGAGAGTCTCGTGGTCGTTGGGGTCGGTCACCTTCGTCAGGTTCCCCACGAGGTCGTATTCGTACCGCGCCGTGCCCCCCTCGGCGTCGGTGACCTTCACCAACCGGTCCACGCCGTCGTATTGGAACAGGGTTTCATTGCCATTGGGATCGCGGGTCTTGGTGCGGTTGCCCTTGGAATCGTAGAAGTGGATGGTGGTGTGGCCCAGCGCATCGCTCACGGTCTCGACCTGGTCGCGGACGGTGTAGGTGTAGGCGGTGAAGCGGCCCGCGGAGTCGGTCTGTTTGAGAAGCCGGTTCAGAGCATCGTAGCCATAGACGATCTCGCTCAGGGCCGGTCCACCCGCGACCAAGACCCCAGAGCGGGCCGTCGTCAAGCGGCTCTCGGCGTCGAACATGTACTCCGTGCGCACGCCGTTGGCGTCCACCTGCGCAATCCTGCGGCCCAAGACGTCGTAGAAATACCGCGTGATGAAGTCGGTGACGGACGTCGGAGAAGACCGAAGCCGACGACCCGTCATCGTCACGCTCCCCAGCGCATCGTAGCCGTAGAAGACCTCGGAACCAGCCGCATCGGTGCTCGAGACGCGCAGTCCCCGGTTGTCGTAGGCGTGGTGGAAGGCGAAGACGGCCTGAGAATCGCCGAGCCCGGAGTCCACGAGCTGCGTGGTGCTGACGAGCCGGCCGAAGAGGTCGTAGCCGAAGAGCGTGACGGCGCCCTTGGCGTCCACCTTCTTGGTGATCTGGTTGAAGGTGGACTCGTAATAGAAGGACGCCGAATTGAGCTTGGCGTCCTTCGCGCTCACGACGTTGCCCTTGGCGTCGTAATCGTACCGGGTGAACCGGTTCTTGGCGTCCTGGACGAAGACCTGGTTGTACTTGTCGTCCCAGCCGTACCGGGTGATCCCGCCTGCCCCGTCGCGAATCTCTTGAAGGAAACGGCACTGGTTGTAAATGTAGTCGGTGTCGACCGGTCCCTGCGCCCCGAACTGCGTGACCACGGTCCGCTGATTGCCGTCGAACTCGGTCAGGTAACTGTAGAGGGCGATGACATATCCACTTCCGTCCTTGACCTGCTCCACGCGGCCGTCGGGCTTGTACGTGTACCGCAGCTGCTTTTCGCCCGCGGGCGCGCGGGGTTCGACCTTGTCGGTCATGCGATTGGAGCCGTCGTAGCCATAGACCGACACAGTGAGGAGATTGGGGCCGTAGACGTTGAAGAGCCGGCCGGCCAAGTCATACGTGTAATTGGTCTGGAGGAAACCGCCGGCCGGATTGGGCATGGTCACCTTGGTCAGCTGTCCGGCCGTCAGATATCCGAGGCCGCCCTCGTATTCCAACGTGATCGACGCGGACACGGGCGGCGCCTGATTGATCCCGCTCGCCTCCGTGCTGGAGGTATAGGTGAGCACGGTCAGACGGGCACCGGCGGCACCCGGTTTGTAGAACGACGTTGGCGTGTACGTGAAATCGAGCCGGTTGCCATCGGGATCGCGGATGCGGAGCAAGTTGCCCTCGGGGTCGAAGTCCCGCGTCAGTCCGGTCTTCTTCCGCAGGCGCACCCCCTGGCCGGAGATGGTGGGATTCAGCGCTGACACGGCCGGAATGTTGGCGAAGACCTCGGCGATGCCCGCCGGGTTGGTCACCGTCCCGGACGGCGCCTTGCTGAAGCCGAGCTGGCGGCCGTCCCCACGCTCCTCGACGTACAAGGTCGCGCCGCTCGCCGCGTCGAACTGGGGCCGCACCGCGACCTGGTAGCTGTGGGTCCACCCCGGGCCCAGCGCGCTGAAGAACGGCGTGCCGCTCACGCCGCCCGCCGCGCCCGCACTCGCGGTGCCGTCGGCGAAGTACACGGACGCGCTCGCCGCGCGCTGGCTGTTGTACGTGCGCAGCAGGTTGATGGAGAGGCCCGCGAACGGGAGCGAGACGTCCTGCACGGTGAACGCGACGTTCCCGCTCAGCGTGTTGACGCCGCCGGGGCCGATCGGCTGACTGCCGTTCTGGGCATACCCGGAGCTCCTCGCCTGGCAATCCAGCCCGCCTCCACGCTCAGTGGACGAGAAGGGGGCGTTCGGAGGACTGGTGTCGGTCCCGCCGAAGAGATAGATTGCAGCATCCATCGCCGCCGCGCCGAAGGCCAGCCGGGCCTTCAGGAAGTGAGATTGGGTGGACCAGGCGTTCGACGAGGGGTCGTAGACCAGCACGGTGTCGTAGGTCATGGCGCTGTCGTGCCCCCCGAGGACATAGATTCTGTCCCCTAGGACGACACCGGCCGCGGCCCGGCGGGGACCGGGGGCGGACGCGCCCAGCGACCATGTGTCCGTGGCCGGGTCGAATACTTGGACCTTATTGGTCGGCGTGATGGGGGTTCCGCCTCCGATGACGTAGACCTTCGCGGCGACCGCCGCGACAGCGGCAAATGCTACCGGAGCCGGCATGTCGGGGTGCGAGCCGTCCCACGTGTCGTTCGCGATGTCGTAGGAGTACAAGCGATGATTGACGTGGCCCATGCCATTCTGGCCGCCCATGAGGTAGATGGTTCCGTCGATCCGCGCCGCCCCGACCCCTTCGCCCTGCACGCTGTCGGAATGGGTGGAGCTCGGAATCGAGGAGGCCATCTGTGTCCAGCTATCGGCGGTCGGGTCATAGACGAGAATGTGTTGGAGATTGGTCCGAGCGAACCCGTCCTGCGTGCCGCCGACGACGTAGATCTTCGATCCTGTGGTCAGCACAGCAGGATTAAACCAGGGCTCCGGCATCCCAGTTCTCGCCGTCCAAGTGTCAGCGGCGGGATCGTAAGCCGTGATGTCGTTCATGGTCATCCCCCCAGCGTTGATGCCACCGATTGCGTAAGCGATGCCACCTACAGCGGCAGCCCCGAGTTCCTTCCGGGGGGCCGGCATCGGGGCGACGAAGTCCCAGGTCGTCCCGGACCAAGCCACACCGCGCCACGCAATGAGGGCGAGACCGCACGCCCGCACCAACATCACGTTCCGTAACGACACGTTGCGCCCACGGTACGCCTCGGCTCCATGATGTGTCAAGCGATGAAATTGAAGTTTTTGGACCGCCGGTCGCGCGCGCTACGGCCGCTCGTTGACCACGAGGTCCACGCGCTGCCGGCCCGCCGCTGACGGCACGCCCGGCACGGCGGGCAGCGGCGTCTCGGGCCCGTGCGCGCGGATGCAGGTGCGGGAGGGCGTCATCTGGAAGCGTTCGCGCAGCGCGCCCAGGATCATCTCCCCGCGCTTCGCCGCCTGCCGGACGCTTTCGTCCGGCGTGCCCGCGTCGGCCGTCACCTCGATGTGCAGGATGAGGCCGGGGTGCCGGCCGACCTCCTGCGCCGCCTTCGCCAGCACCTGCCAGTCCTCCGGCGTCAAGCCCGCGTCGGGCCCGGCGAAGTTCAGCCCGACCAGCCGCACGCCCTCCGGGCCGCGGTCGGCAGCGCTCACGGCGTTGACCCGCGGGATCGGCCGGTCGCCCTCGCTCGCCCCGCCCCCCGCCGTCACGAACCGCCAGGCGTAGCGGGGCGTCGCGAGCGGGACGAGCGCCCCGTCGGCGTACGTCCCGGGCCACGCGACCCGCCGCGCGGGCGTGCCGCCGCCTTCCCACACCCCGACGTCGCACGCGCCGTCGAGCAGACGCAACTCCCAGCACTGGAACACATCTTGCGGAAGGCTGAACGCGACCTCCGGATTCAGGGGTGTGCCGCCGACCGCCTCCAGCCGCGGCTCGGCGCTCACCGCCGGGAAGACGGAGGTCTGCTCCACGAGCCGGTCGTGGTCGTCCGTCACCGACGCGGCGATGCTCACCCCTGCCACGCTGGGGACCGGCCGGCCCTGCTCGTCCAGCCCGTCCCACCCGCGCGACGCCGGCGGCGCGC
>CAYHEI010000042.1:0-1274 GCA_964355385.1 uncultured bacterium
CCCGCAGCGACACGTCGTGTTCCGGCGCTCCGGCCGCCCCCAGCTGCGGGCACATGAAGCCGGGAGCCTTCGTGCCCAACTTGAGGCCGCCTTCCGCGGCCGCCCCGAAGGCGGGAACCAGCCCGAGCAGCAATGCGGCGGCGAGGCGGGTCACGGCGCGGTCGCCCCCGTGGCCGCCGGCGCCACCGCGGCGGGAGTGGACGAGACCGCAGGCGAGGGCGTCGGCGCGGGACGCGCCGCGCTCCCACCGGACAGCTCCAGCTCCACCTTGTAGGCGCTGAGCCCGACCACGCTCACCTTGAGCGCGCCGAACGAAGCCTGCTCGATCGCCTCCGCCAGCGCGGCGGAATCCCCGGCCGTCGTCACGTTCAGCAGGGCGCGGCGGCCGACCAGGTACAGCATCTGCACGTCCTTGACGCCCTCGAGCCCTGCCAGGACGTTCGTCACGGCCTTCACCTTGCGGTAGTCCGCGCCGTCCACGGTGACGTCCAGGCCCGTCCCCTTGCGGATTTCGCGGCGCCACTTGGCCAGGATCGCGTCCACGAAGTCGGACGCGGTGCGCTCGCCGGCCGCGACCAGCGCCTTCGTCGCGGCGGCCTCGTCGGTAATGTCCACCGCGCGCGTGGACAACCCGGCCGACGCCGCGATGATCTCCGCCGTGTCGGTCCGCACGACGCGCGCCGTGAGATTCGCCGTCGCCGAGATCAGGCCGCCCAGCGCGGGACTCTTGAAATACTTCGCCGTCGCCTCGCCGACGATGATCAGGTCGGCGGCGACCTCGAGGCCCGCGGCGGCCGCGGCGGCGTTGTCGCCCTTCAGCGCGGCCTTCAGCTTCTCGCCCTCCCGGATGCGGTCCACCTGCTCCTTCTCGACGACCTTGAAGAGATAGTTCGAGAGGAAGCGGTTGATCGCCGCGTTTTCCGAGACGGAGGCCGTGGCCTTCTCGTCGCCGTGCTTCTCCGGCAGCACGATCATGATGCGCAGCTTGTCGCGATTCTTGTTCCACCGGATCCACTCGTCCTTCTCGTCCGCGGAGTCGTCGTAGGACGATTTGGCGAAGGCGGTGTTCGGCAGGGCCGCGAGCCGCTCCTGCTTGCCGACGTCGGTGGCCGGCTGGCCGTCGCGCGCGGCCCCGCCCACGCCGCCCGACGTGGCATCGCTGGGGTGGTGCGGGCCGCAGCCGATCCGGACCATTCGTAACATGGGCACCGGGGCGCCCACGATCTTTCCGTTGCCGTCTCCGCCAGCTAAATCAATCCTCGAAATAATCTTGA
>CAYHEI010000042.1:1284-12044 GCA_964355385.1 uncultured bacterium
GGTGTGCTCTTCCGATCTCGCGAGGCCCCGACCACGCCGTCGTACACGACGAGGTCCGTCTTGCCGTCGGCGGCGACGTCGGCGCGCCAGACGGTCCCCTTCACCGCGGCCACGACCGTGGGCGTCTGGGTCCGCAGCTCGGAATCGCCGGTGATCTTCGCCACCGTGAACCACAGGCGGCCCTTGACCACCTTGAGGTAGCCCTTCAGTCCGCCCATGGGCGTGCGCTCGAGCGTCTGGAGGACGAAGCTGGTGTTCGGGCCCAGCCGTACGATCGTTCCGCTCTCCAGCTTCAGCTCGGTGCGCGCGCCCGGCAACGTCAGCACCGTGTCTCCCGCGGACACCATGCGGCCCAGCGCGAGATTGGTGAAATCCGTCCGTCCCTTCGCCTGCACGCGCGCGATCCCCTTCAGGAAGGTGACGGTCGCGCCCGGAGGAGGCGGCGCATCGTCCCCCGCCGCCGGAAGCGCCGCGAGAACCGCCAGCAGGAGGAACAGCCTCCTCATAGCCCGGGCCTCATCGCGGCCTCGATGCGGTAGGCCGCCACTTCCTTGATGTCCATGGCGATGGTCTTGCGCGCCTCCAACTGGGCCGCGAGCGTCTGGGCGTTCCCGCCGGCGAGCTCGACGTCCAGGACGGTTTCGGCCGGGGAATAGGTGCGCGTGATCACGTTGCGCACGCCATCCGCCGCGCGGACCGCCTTGAGCACGCCCTGCAGCGCCTCGAAAGAGGCCACCCCGGTCAGCGCGAGCTGGACCTCCGCCCCCTCGAACAGGGCGACCGCGAGCTTGTCCGCGAGCGCGGCCCCGGCCTCTTCCGACGCCGAAGCAAAGCAGCGCACCGCCGCTCCCTCCTTGGTGATGTCCATCCCCGCCGCGTCCCGGCTGTCGGCGAAAACGACCTGGCCCGAGGAGGCCTTGATCGCCTTGAGGTTCAGCCGCCCGCGGTAGGACATCATGTCGCCGAGCAGCTGGGCGTCCCCGCCGCCCGCTCCGCCCGACACCTGCTTCGCGTTCATGGACCCGACGAGAGAGATCTCCGCCCCGAAGCGCTTCGCGAGCGCGGCGGCCTGCGCATCGTCGCCCCGCAGGGCTTTCAGCACGTCTTCCTGCTTCGCGATCTCGGCCAGCTGGTCGCTGTCCACGACCTTGTAGCCCTTGTCGAGCAGTTGCTTGGCCAGCCCGGTCTCGAGCGTCCGGGTTTCGGAAGGCTGGCCGTCCAGCCGCTCGTCGATCAAGAGCATGACCCGGGGATTGCCGACCTTCTTGGTCCGGATGAGCAGACCGAGCGCGTCGAGGTC
Organism: uncultured bacterium; assembly: GCA_964355385.1. Classification (GTDB taxonomy): domain Bacteria; phylum Oederibacteriota; class CAKKQC01; order CAKKQC01; family CAKKQC01; genus CAYHEI01. Next base: position 2,585 of record CAYHEI010000042.1, read on the forward strand.
CTTGCGCACGTCGCCGAGCTTGACGCCCGCGCGGATGCGCGTCCGATGCAGACCGTCCTGTTCTTCCTCACCCAGCACCTCCCACGACGTCAGGTACCCCGCGGTCTTGCTGAACACCTGGTCCTCGATCAACCTTGCTTGCGACACCACCATCTGGCCGGAGACGATCACGCCGACGGCCTTCTCGACCGCCGCCTTCTGGGCCGCCAGCAGCGCGACGTCCCTGGTCGCGAGCTTGTTTCCCTCGACGACGTTGGCCTCGCCGACGGCTTCCACCGTGATCACCTCGCCCGCCGACGAGGCGCCCGGCGGAGCGGACGGCGCCCGCACCTCCGTCCGGGGCCCGCCGCATCCCCACAGCACGAGGGCGGCCGCGCAGGCCGCCCTCGACCATCCCGTCATGGGCGTACCGCCCGGCCTCCGCTCACATCAACTTCAAACCGATCTCTTTCTCGACGATCTTCTTGTTCAGGCGGACGGTCGCGACACAGCCGTCGTCGTTCGTCCACTCGATCTTCGTCACCTCGGCCCCCTTGATCATGGCGTTCACGCTCGCGGTGATCTTGGAGTTCGTTTCCATCGCCTTCTCGATCGTGATACCGCCCTCCACCTGGACGCCCTTGAGCTTCGCGACCAGCTGGTATTGCGCGTCCACGACCGCCGCGTTGCGCGAGGTCGCTTTGCGCTGCGTCGAGGAAGGCAGGTTGGGATCGGCCGCGCCGATTCCCATCGCCTCGATCCACTCGCCGTTCTGGGTGGGCACGTCGATCGTCTGCTTCAGTTCGCCGTTCTTGAGGGCAGCCGACTTGGTCCCGCACCCCGCCAGCAGCGCTAGGGCCGCGCCCGCCACCGCCACCGTCTTCAGCATCCGCATGATTGTTCCTCCTCGGCTCCCGCCGTCAACGAATCAAACCGTAGGGTCGCATTCTACCACCCGGGGACACGGTGACGCAGGTCACATGACGCGGATCAAGGGATTCGGATCGTCTCATCGCGGCACGGTCCGACGGACACGAGGCCCAGGGGGACGCCCGTCAGGTCCCGGATGGCCTCCAGATAGGCGCGCGCGCGGGGGGGAAGATCCTCCCAGCGCCGCGCACCCGACGTCGAAGCCTTCCAGCCGGGGAAGTCGCGATACACCGGCTCGCACGCCTCGACCACCTCGGTCCGGTTCGGAAAGTCCTCGAGCGTCGCCCCGCCGTGGCGGTATGCGACACAGACGCGGATCACGTCGAGCTGGTCCAGCACGTCCAGCTTCGTGATCGCGAGCCGCGTCAGCCCGTTCACCGCGGCCGCCCGCCGGACGACCACGGCGTCGAACCAGCCACAGCGCCGCGGCCGGCCCGTGGTCGCGCCGTACTCGCGCCCGAGGATGCGCAGTCGCTCCTCCTCCTCCGGCGGCAATTCAGTGGGAAGAGGACCGGTCCCCACGCGCGTCGTGTAGGCCTTGGCCACGCCGATGCAGCCGGTGATCGCCTGCGGCGGCACGCCGGTCCCCGTGCAGGCCCCCCCGGCCGAGGGGTTGGACGCCGTGACGAAGGGATACGTGCCGAAATCCACGTCCAACAGGGTCCCCTGCGCCCCCTCGAGGAGGATGCGCTTCCCCTGCGCGAGCGCATCCTGCAGCAGGCGCACCGTGTCGGTGATCAAGGGCTTCAAGCGGGGCAGGTACTCCCGGTAGGGGCCGACGATCTCCTCCTCGCGGACCTCGGGCACCTTGTAATAGTCCACGAAGAAGTGGTTCTTCTCCTCGAGGTTGCGCCGCACCTTGTTCAGGAAGACCGCCTCGTCGGGAATGTCCCCCATCCGAATCCCGATGCGCGCGAACTTGTCGCTGTACGTGGGACCGATGCCCCGGTGCGTCGTCCCGATCTTCACCGCCCCGCGCCGCGCCTCCCGGGCCTCGTCCATCCGCTTGTGGTACGGGAGCGTCACGTGCGCGAGGTCGCTGATGAACAGCCGCCCGGCGATCTTGATCCCCCGTCGTTCGAGCTCATCGATCTCGGCGACGAGCGCCTGGGGGTCCACCACCACCCCGTTGGCGATGACGTTCAGCCTCCCCTCGTGAAGGATTCCGGACGGCACAAGGTGCAGGACCCACGTTTGATCCCCCACCTTCACCGTGTGCCCGGCGTTCCCGCCGCCCTGGTAGCGCACGACGAGGTCCGCGTCCGCGGCGAGGAGATCGATCACCTTGCCCTTGCCCTCGTCGCCCCACTGGGCCCCGACCACGATCGTGCAGGCCATCGTCAGACCTCCACGAGGCGGACGTCGGAGAGCTCGGACAGGGCCGCGAGCTCCTTCAACACCGCCGGCGGCACCGGCGGATCCACGCTGAAGATCGACACCGCGCGCTTGCCGATGGACACCCGGCCCAGGTGAAGGCCGGCGATGTTCACGCGATGGCGGCCCAGGATCGTTCCGACCCGGCCCACGATGCCCGGGCGGTCCACGTTGGTGAACGTGATCATCGCGCCCGCGGGCACGATGTCGAGATGCAGCCCATCCACGGACACGAGGTGCGGCTCGCCCTTGCCCATCACGGAGCCCTCGGCCGTCCGGTTGCCGCCCGCCGTCACGATCGTGAGGCGGATCAGCGAGGAGAACTCCGCGGGCTCGCTCGACCGGCGCTCCTGCACCGCGATGCCGCGGTCCCGCGCCAGCGTCGCCGCGTTGATCACGTTCACGCGATCGCCGAGCGCGTGCGAGAGGACGCCGCGCACCGCGGAAGCGGTGAAGGGAGCCGGGTCGCGCTTCGCGATCTCCCCGTGGTAGTCGAGCTCGAGCCGCTTGGGCGCACCGTCGGTGAGCTGGATGAGAAAACGCCCCATCCGCTCCGCCAAGTCGAGATACGGCCCGATCTCGCCCAGGAGTTCCGCGGGCGCCGCGGGGGCATTGACGGCGTTCCGCACCGTTCCGTGCAGCAGGTAGTCGCGCACCTGCTCGGCGACGACCCGGGACACGTTGGTCTGGGCCTCCTCCGTGGACGCGCCCAGGTGCGGCGTGACCACGACCCCGTCCAGCTTGAAGAGCGGATGGTCTTTCGGGGGAGGTTCGGCCTCGAACACGTCGAGGGCCGCGCCGGCGACCCGGCCGCTCGTGATCGCGGCCGCCAGCGCGCGCTCGTCCAGCAGCCCGCCGCGCGCGCAGTTCACGATCCGCACGCCGCGCTTCATGGCGGCGAACTCGGGGGCCCCGAGCAGGTGCCGCGTTTCGGGCGTGAGGGCCGCGTGCAGGGAGATGAAGTCCGCCTTGCGGACCAGCGCCTTCAGGGTCGCGAGCTCGATCCCCAACTCACGCGCCCGGTCCTCGCCCACCAGCGGGTCCGTCCCGACCACGGTCATGCCGAACGCCCGGGCGCGTTTCGCCACTTCCCGGCCGATCCGGCCCAGGCCCACGACGCCCAGCACCTTGCCGTAGAGCTCCCGCCCGGTGAAGCGCGAGCGCTTCCATTCCCCCCCCTTCAATGAAGCCTGGGCGGCGGGAATGTTGCGGGCCATGGCGAGCAGCATCGCCATGGCGTGCTCGGCGGCGGCGATGGTATTACCCTCGGGCGCGTTCAGGACGAGGATGCCGCGCCGCGTGGCCGCGGCCAGATCGATGTTGTCCACCCCGACACCCGCCCGTCCGACCACCTTGAGCCGGGGGGCCGCCGCGATCACGTCGGCCGTCACCTTCGTCTCGCTGCGCACGATGAGCGCGTCCGCGGAGGCGACGTCGCGCTTGAGCTGGTCCGGGGCGCTGCCGGTCTTCACCTCGACGGCGAGCGCCGGCCCGGCCGACCGCAGCAGCTCGATCCCGGTGTCCGCGATCGGGTCGGACACGAGGACGCGCCACGGGCCCCGCGCGCGCGGGGGCTTGTTAGCCGGCACGGACGGCCACCCGATCGCCGAGGAAGGAGCGCTGCGCAGCGGCGACGCCGGAACCGAGCGCCACGCTGCGACCCAGACCCGAGAGCACCATCTCCAGCGCCGCGATGGTGGCCAGGACGTCCAGCTCGTCCACGTGGCCGACGTGGCCGATCCTGAAGATCTTCCCCTTGAGCTTCCCTTGGCCGCCGATCAGGGACACGCCGAACTCGTCGCGCATCCGCTTCACGATCTCGTCGGGGTCGGGACCCCCCGCGCAGTCCACGGCGGTCACGACGTTGCTCTGGCCCCGCGACGCGAGCAGCTTGAGCCCCAGGGCGACGACCGCCGCCCGGGTGGCCTCGCCCAACCGGGCGGTCCGCTTCCAGACCTCGGTCAGCCCTTCCCGCTCGATCGCCCGCACGGCCTCCCGGAGCTGGAGGATGAGGGAGACCGCCGGCGTGAAAGGCGTGTCCGGCAGCGCGCCCTTCTCGAGAGCCGCGAGCGCGCGATCCACCGAGAGGTAGAAGCGCGGATTGCGCGCCTTCGCCAGCCGGCCGCGCGCGCGGTCGGACACGCTCAGAAAAGACAGCCCGGGCGGCACCATGAGGCCCTTCTGCGAGCCGACCGCGAGCACGTCCACGCCCCACGCGTCCATCTTGAACGGCAACGCGCCGACCCCGCTGATGCCGTCCACCACGAAGAGCGAGCCCGTCGGGTGCACCACCCGGCCGAGCGCGGCGATGTCGTTCTCGACCCCCGTGGAGGTCTCGCTGAACGTCGTAAACACCCCGGCATAGTGGTCATGCCGCCGCATCTTGGCCGCGAGCTCCTTGGGCTCGACGGGCTCCCCCCACGTGGTCTCGATGCGGTGCACGGTCAGGCCGTACGCCTCGCAGAGCTCCGCCCAGCGCTGGCTGAAGTTCCCGCAGACCGTGACCAGGACCTCCTCGCCAGGCGAGAAGAAGCTGGCCACCGCGGCCTCCATCGCGCCCGTCCCGGACGAGGCGAAGGGCACGACCGGAAACGCCGTTCCGAAGATGCGCTTCAAGCCCTCCAGCGATTCCTGGAGGGCCGTGCGGAACTCCTTCGTCCGGTGATGGGGAATGGGGAGCGCCGCCGCCACCAGGACTTCGGGCGGCACTTCGACGGGGCCGGGCGCCATGATTCGTCGCTTTCTCGCCGCCATGCCGGTGGTCAGGCTAGCATCCGGCGCTCCGGATGTCAACGAAGCGAAAGCACCTCCCCGGCCAGGGCGAGCGAGCCCGTGGCGAGGACGACGCCGTCCGATCCCGCGGCGGACCGCGCCGCCGCGACCGCTTCCGCGACGCCGGCGACCCGGGCGACGGGCGTTCCGCACGCCGCGACCACCGCCTCCAACTCGGCCGCGGGGAGACGGCGCGGATGCCGCAACTCCGGAAGGAACACGGCCGTGGCGAGCGGGAACAGCGCGCGGGCGGTTCCGGCGACGTCCTTCCCCCGCAGCATCGCGAAGACGAGCGCGAGGCGCCGCCCGGGCCACAACTGCCGAACCGCCGCGGCGAGCGACTCGCCGGAGGCGGCATTGTGCGCGCCATCCACCCAGACCCGCGCATCCCCCGGCCGACATTGCAGCCGCCCCGGCCACGCGACCGCGGCCAGACCGGCGCGCACGGCGGCTTCACCCGGCACGAGCGCGGCCGGAAGCGAACCGGCGGCGCCGAGCGCGACCAGCGCGTTGTCGGCTTGATGCCTGCCCACGAGCGGCGTGGACAGCCCGGCCAGCACACCCGCCGGGGTGACCGCGGTGAACGTCGTGCCGGTCTCCGCCACGCACACGTCCCGCGCGTGCAATTCGCGCCCCACCCCCCAAACGCGCGCACCGGCGCGCCGGCAGGCTTCCTCCAGCACGGCCAGCGCCTCGGGCGGCTGGGGGCCGAGGACGACCGGAGCCGGCCCGGTGATGATCCCCGCCTTCTCCGCGGCGATCTCCGCCAGCGTGTTTCCGAGCTGCTCCATGTGGTCGAACGAGATCGGGGTGACGCACGCGACCTGCGGCGCGACGACGTTGGTCGCGTCCAGCCGCCCGCCCAACCCCACTTCGAGCACCGCGATCTCGACCCGCGCCGCGCGGAACGCCAGCAGCGCCATCGCCGTCAGCGCCTCGAACGTGGTCGGCCGGAAGTCGAGGCTTCCGGCGGCTTCCCGCGCCCGCGCGGCGAACCGCTCGAACTCCTCCTCGGTCGCGTCCGCGCCTCCGACCTTGATGCGCTCCCGGTAGTGCACGAGGTGGGGGGACGTGTAGAGCCCGGTCCGGCGGGCCGCGGCGCGCAGCATCGCCTCCAGCATCGCCGCGGTCGACCCCTTGCCCTTCGTCCCCGCGATCAGGACGAACGGCAGACCCTCGTCCGGCCGCCCCAACGCCGCCAGGTAACGGCGCATCCGCTCGAGGTTGAACTCCTTTTCGTCGTAGCGGTACCCGGTGAGCCGTTCGTAGTCCGCCAGCGAGTCCAGGAATTGGGCGGCGTTCACAAGCCGGTCGGAACCCGTTCGGGCGTTACTTAATAGATACTAAAGCGCCGCGCGAGCTTCGACACCTGGGCGCGGACGGCTTTGCGCAGCCGCGCGTCGGCGGGGCGCTTGAGCAGCTCCGTGATCCAGCCCGCGACCTCCCGGGCCTGCGGCTCGCGCAATCCGCGCGTGGTGAGCGCGGGGGTGCCCAGGCGGATCCCACTCGTCACGGTCGGCGGCTTGGGATCGTACGGAATGACCTGCTTGTTGACGACGAGCCCGGCTTCCTCGAGATGATCGGCGGCTTCCTTGCCGGTGACGCCCTGCGGCGTGACGTCCAGGACGAGCAGGTGATTCTCCGTCCCGCCACCCACGACCGCCAGGCCGCCGGCCCGGAAGACCTCCGCCATGGCCCGCGCGTTGCGGAGGATCTGGGCCTGGTATCGCCGGAAGGGCGCGGCCTGCGCTTCCTTGAATGCCACGGCCTTGGCCGCCACGACGTGCATCAGCGGGCCGCCCTGCGTGCCCGGCAGTACGGCGCGGTCGATCGTCGCGGCGTGCTCGGGGCCGCACAGGATCAGCCCGCCACGGGGCCCACGCAGCGTCTTGTGCGTGGTCGTCGTGACCACGGTGGAGTGCGGAACCGGATCCGGGTGCAACCGGGCCGCGACGAGGCCGGCGATGTGCGCGATGTCCGACATCAACACCGCACCCACGCGCTTCGCGATCTCGCCGAACCGCGCGAAGTCGAGCTGGAACATGTAGGAGGAGAAGCCCGCGATGATCATCTTGGGCTTGTGCCGGTCCGCCAGCCGCTCGACCTCCGCGTAATCGATCCGCCCGGTTTCCTTGCTGACCCCGTACGAGACGATGTTGAACCACTTCCCCGAGAAGTTGTACTTGAGGCCGTGCGTGAGGTGCCCTCCGCAGTCGAGCGACATCCCGAGCACGGTGTCCCCGGGTTTCAGGAAGGACAGGTAGACCGCGAAGTTGGCCTGGGCGCCCGAATGGGGCTGGACGTTCGCGTGGCCGGCCCCAAACAGCCGCTTGGCGCGGTCGATCGCGAGCGTCTCGACGACGTCGTACCAGCGCGTGCCGTTGTAGTAGCGTCTTCCCGGATAGCCCTCGGCGTACTTATTGGTCAGGACGGTGCCCGTGGCCTCGATCACCGCCGGGCTCGCGTAGTTCTCGGAGGCGATCAACGCCAGCGTCGTCCGCTGTCGCTCGACCTCGGCGCGAATCGCCGCCGCCAGGCGCGGATCGCTCCGCCCGACGTTCGGAAGGTTGAGCCCGTCGAAGCGCAGGGCGCTCATGGAACGCTAGTGTACCGTCAAACCCGCGGCAGGGAAAGCCCGCGCTGCAACGTCCGGTGCGCCACGGCGAAGACGAGCAGCGGCGGCAGCAGCGCGGCGACCGCCCCCGCCGCGAGAACGGGAGCGGCGGCCCACGTGGCCATGCTGTAGAGGAGCACGGGCAGGGTCCACTCGGTCCGCTGCTGGCAGACGATGAACGCCCACATGAAGTTCGCGTACGACCACAGGAAGGAGTAGAGCGCCACGACCGCGATCATCGGCCGCGCCAGCGGCAGCGAGACCCGCACGAACAGCCCCCACTCCCCCGCGCCCTCCATGGTGGCCGTCTCGAGGTACGCGCGCGGCACGGCGTCGAAGAACCCCTTCATGAGGTAGATATAGTAGCCGTTCACGGCCGTGGGCAGCGCGAGGGCCCAGACGGTGTTGAGCAGACCGTACTCCCGCAGCAGGAGGAAGTTCGGCACCGCGAGCGCCTCGAGGGGGAACGCGCCGAGCGCGAGGAAGAGGACCAGCGAGAGCTGGAGACGGCCCAGCGAAAACCGGGAGAGCGCGTACCCGGCGCCGGTGTTGACCACCACCGCGCACAGCGTGAACAGCAGTGCGAACCGCAGCGTGTTGACCAGCGCGGGCGAGGCCTCGGTCATCAGCTCCCATGCCCGGCGGTAGTTCTGGAAGGCCGTTTCGGCCATGTAGCGGAGACGGTGCTGCTCCCAGTCCAGCCGGTCGATCTCCGGCTGCGGCCAGGGCGCCTCGGCGATCCACGCGTACCGCGTCCCGTGCGCCGCGTTCACCGCGTCGGCGTTCCCGTATTTCTCGGCGAGGAAGCGGTGCCAGATCGTTTCGGGCGAAAGGACGCGGACGGCCCCCGGCGGGACCGCCGGCAGGAACGCCTCCCAGTCGGCGAACGCGGTCGCCGAGGCGGGCTGGCCCGCGACCGTCGACGGCAGCGCGACCGCCGCGCTGCCCGCACCGTACGCGGCGGCCACGCCGGATTCCGCGCCGTGCCGCTGCACGAGGTGGCGCCGGAACTGCTCCGTGAGGGCGGGGGTGACCACGAGCTCGACGAAGGAAGGGCTCAGCACGGTCCGGACGTACTGCTCCCAGAGGCGGCGCTCCCCCGCCGCGATGGGCGGAGTCTCGGTGAGGTGAACCTCCGCCCAGGAGCGGTAGGGCACGCCCGTCGTCCCGGCCAGGCGCGTCACGTCCTCTCCGATCGCGGGCAGCGTCCGCAGCCAGCGGCGGAACCAGGCGTCGCCCGAGAGGATCATCCGCCAGGCGACCGGAGAGCGGCTCCCGAGGAAGTCCGTGTACCGGGCGATCCACGGGTCCCCGGGCAGGTAGGCACCGCGGGTGTTCGGGTCCGGCAGCCCCGGAACCTTGACGTAGGCGAAATTGGGGTAATCCGTCGCGAATTTCTCGTTGACGGCCCCGATCGTTCCGAACGACCGGCGGAGGTCGCGCTTCCAAGCCTCCTCGCTCAAGCCGGTGTACGTGGACAGCGTGTGGATCCGGCTCGCGCCCCAGTAGTACCACCCGGTGTAGAGCAGGCGAACGTGGGTCCACGGCATGCGCTCGCGGAGGCAATCCAGGGCGTCCCGCCCGCGGGTCCGCCACGGCCCCTCGAGGGGGGGCAGCTCGGGCTGGCCGAGCACCGTCGTCGCGTTGGTCGCCTCCGGCCCGTACCAGTCGTTGTAGCCGGTCATCGAAGGCCAGTAGTCGTACCGGATCGCGAGGTAGCGGAGATACTGCCGCCGTCCGCCGAGCAGCGAGGGGAGGTCCGGCCAGGGCCGCTTGACGACCGCGTCGCTG
>CAYHEI010000043.1:0-12019 GCA_964355385.1 uncultured bacterium
GGAAAGATCTTCGACTCCTCGGTGGGCTTGAAATCGAGAAACGTGCGGCAGACCCGCTCAATATCGTCACTCGATAGCTCGCAGTTCTTCTGCCCGAGGTTCTTCCTCAGTGGTTTGAACCATTGTGTCGCGTCGATGAGTTGAACCTTGCCCTGGCGGTGCGTCGGCTTTCGATTCGTCAATACCCAGATGTACGTGGCGATCCCGGTGTTGTAGAACATGTTGAGCGGCAGCGCGACGATCGCTTCCAGCCAGTCGTTCTCGATGATCCACCGCCGGATGTTGCTTTCCCCTTGACCCGCGTCGCCGGTGAAGAGCGAGCTGCCGTTGTGCACCTCGGCGATCCGGCTTCCCAGCTTCGTCTTCTGCTTCATCTTGGAAAGCATGTTGGCCAGGAAGAGCATCTGCCCGTCGCTCGACCGGGTCACCAGCGAATACTCGGGATCACCGTCGTGCGAGATCACGAACCTAGAGTCCTTGATCTCGTCCTTCCCGCCCATGCGTTCCTGATCGCTCTTCCAACTCTTGCCATACGGGGGATTGCTGAGCATGAAGTCGAACTCGAGGGAAGGGAAGGCGTCGTTGGCGAGCGTGGAATACTCCGGACCGCCGACGAGATTGTCCGCCGCGCTTCCTTCGCCTTTGAGCAACAGATCGGCCTTGGCGATGGCATACGTCTCGGCGTTGATCTCCTGGCCATAGAGGTGCGTCGCCACCTTCTTGCCGTGAGTCTCTGCAAGCTCCTGCAACGTCTCCTCCGCGACGGTCAGCATGCCGCCGGTCCCGCACGCGCCGTCGTACACCAGGTAGGTTCCGGATTCGATCGCGCCGGCGATGGGCAGGAAGATCAGCTTGGCCATGAGTTTCACGGCGTCGCGCGGCGTCCAGTGCTCGCCCGCTTCCTCGTTGTTTTCCTCGTTGAAGCGCCGGACGAGCCCCTCGAAGATCGTGCCCATCGCGTGGTTGTCGAGGCCCGGATGCTTGACCGATCCGTCGGCGTTGCGCACCGGCAACGGGCTCAGGTTGATCTCCGGAGAGAGGAGTTTCTCGATCAGCGTCCCGAGCGTGTCGGCCTTGGAGAGACGCGGGATCTGGTGTCGGAATTCGAACTTGTCAAGGATGTCCTGGACGTTCGAAGAGTAGCCGTCGAGGTACGCCTCAAAATCCGCCTTGAGTTGCTGCTGGCTGGAACGGGCCTTGAGGTCCCGCAAGGTGAACTGCGACGTGTTGTAGAACGCCTGGCCGGCCGCCGAGCGCAGGGGCCGATCTTTGTTGGTGATCTTCGATCTGTCGAGGGTGGCGTTCATCGCAAGGACGGCCTGCTTGGTCGGCTCGAGAACCGCGTCGAGCCGGCGCAGGACGGTCATCGGCAGGATCACGTCCCGGTATTTCCCGCGCACGTAGAGATCTCTCAGGATGTCGTCGGCGATGCCCCAGATGTAGCTCTCGATCCAGTTTTGCTGCGCGGCTTCCATGCTTCAGCTCCGGGATGTACGCCGCGGCCGGTCGCGGCGCATTTCGGCCAAGTCTCCTTGCCAAGCGCCGCTCCCTCTCAGAGCGAAGATGCGCCTCGCCTTGGCCACCCGCACGAACTCGCGCAAGGCGAACTCGACCGCGGCCGAGTAGGTGTTCGCCCCGCTGACGCGGGTGGCCTCCTTGAGAAGCTGCTGATCAAGCACAAGATTCCTGCGTTTCATGTGAATAGTGTCACTGGCCGTGACACAGCCGTCAAGCGTTCCGCCGGGCAAGGCGGGGTGGCCGTGAGCCGGAGGTCACCAGCGCACCTGGAGCGTGAATCTCCTGACGTGCGAGCGGTAGTGATGGGTCCCCGGGCGGCCCGAGAACTGGAGCCAGCCGGTGAGCACGCCCTCTCGCACGTCTACCCATTTCAGCGGCAGCCGCGGGCAATACGGTGTCATCTCCGCGGTTTCCCACACGGGCTCGTGGTGCACCAGCGTAAACGGGCCCCACGGCTCGGGCGCGTCGTACAGGACGAACTCGCTGCCCCGGTCAAACGTCCAGTCGTAGGCCAGCCGCCAGGTGAGGAGCAGGTAGCGCTTCGCCGCCGCGACGTACACCATGTCCGGCAGGCTGATCCGCCCCTCATCCTCGAGGACCGGGACGGCCTTGCCGAGGTTCTTGGACCAGCGCGGCCGCCGCGCGCGCCCGAATCCCGTCACCCATTCCCAGGCCTTCGCGTTCATGATCCGCCCCGCCGGAACGCGCCCGAGCGTCAGGCGGCTGCCGTTGTCCCACTGGTCCGCCGACACCGCGTACACGTACCCGTCGCGGGCGTCCGCGTTGTCGCGGCCGAAATTCACGAACGCCGGGCCGCCGAAGCGTGAGCCCGGAAACATCGGCTCCCGGATGTCCCGGATGTCGGGCTCCCACGTCCTGCCGTGATCCCGCGAGCGGACGATGGTCGCATCGGCGCCGGGCTGGCTCTTGGTGCCGCGCGGCAAGGGCGTCGAGCCCTTGAGGTTCTGGAAGGCGAAGTACAGGACGCCCCGCACCGAGATCATGCCGGACGGTTTCACCCCCTGCCCCGCGTTGCCCTCGTAGCCCGGCATGAGGTTGATCTGGTTGACCGCGTAGTCGGTGGGGCCGCCGGTGAACCGCTCGACGTCTAGTCCTCCTCCCGACTTGCCCCCCCAGTACGGGTCGCCCGACGACGTGTACAGCTCGCCGTCGCGGCCCCACGTGAAAGGGTACGTGTCGCCGAGCACCCGCTCGTCCGGATGCGGGATCTGCTCCCCCACCCAGGCGAACCCGGTCAGACGGGGACTGGGAGGAACCGGCGGACGGTCCTGCCGCTCGACCCGCATGGTGAACTTCCGGACGTGCGACCGGTAGTGCGCGCTGTTCTCCCTCCAGCTTCCGGAGAACTGAATCCAGCCGCGAAGGGTGTCCCCGTCCACCGCGAGCCACTTCAGCGGCAGCCGGGGACAGTAGGGGTTCACCTCCGGCGATTCCCAGTCCGGATCGTGGTGGACCAGCGCGAACGGCCCCCAGGGTTCCGGGGACTCGAAGATCCACATCTCGCTCCCCGCGTCGCTCGAAAAGTCCGCGTGGAGCGACCACGTGAGCAGGAGATAGCGGCGGAGCGGCCGGACATAGACCATCTCGGGGGCCCCGAGCTTGCACGGAAGAGTCAGGACGGGGACGGCCCGCTCCAGCCGGCCCGTCCAGCGGGGCGAAGCACCCCGGACACTCGCGATCCACTCCCACGCCTTCGCGACGTGGATCCGGTCGGCGCGGACCCTCCCCAGCCGGAGGTGCGAGCCGTTGTCCCACTGGTCCGAGGACACCGCGTACACGAATTCGTCCCGGGCGTTGGCATTGTCCGGGCCGAAGTTCACGAACGCCGGTCCGCCGAAGGCGCTGCCGGGGAACATGGGCGCCCCCAGGCGCGCGAAGGGCGGGTCCCAAGTCCGGCCGCGGCTCCAGGACGACACGATGCTCGCGTCGGACCCGTGCTGGCTCTTCTCCCCGCGCGCCGGCGGCTTCTTGCCGAGCAGGTTCTGGAACGCGAGGTAGAGGACCCCGCGAACGCTGGTCATGCCCGTCGGCTTCTGCCCCTCCCCGCCGTTCCCCTTGTACTCCGGCATGGCGTGGACCCGGGCGATGCGGTAGTTCGGCGGGTCGCCGGTGATCTTCTCGACGTCCAGGCCGTCGGGCTTCCCGCCCCAGTGCGGATCGCCCGAGGAGGTCCAGATCTCGCCGTCATCGCCCCACGTCATGGGGTAGGTGTCCCCGTGGACTTGGTGCCCCGAGGACGCGAAGTAGCCCGACACCGGACCGATGGCGGCGAGGTCGTCGCCCGCGGCGGGCGGCGGATAGACGATCGTTTCCCCGTCCCACGCGAACGACGTCACCACCCGGCTCCTTGGGAACTCCATGGGCGTCCTCCTCGCGGCGGGATCCTTCGCCGCGTCGTGCGACTCAGACCTTCCCACTATGCCACCAATCGCACCGGGCGACTACGCGAGCGGGCGTTCCAGCAATGCGTAGCGGCGGGTGCCGGCGAAGCCCGCGCACGCCAGCACGATGTCCTCAGCCGGGTCGCGCGCGTCGGGCTTGCGCTGGAAGAAGTCCACCCACCCCGACCGGAACTCCGCCTCGAAAAAGGAACGCGCGGGAGTACCGTGTTCAAGAGCGCGACCAGCTCTGCTTCGTCACCCGCCGAGATGGATCGGGTCAGGCCGCGCGGACCAGCACCCGGCTCTCCACCTTCGGCCAGACATGCTGCCCGGCCATGCGCAGATCGTGGCCTGCCTGGAGATTGACCCAGAACTCCGGCGTCGTCCCGAAGTACTTGCCCAGACGCAAGGCCGTGTCCGCCGTGATCGCCCTCGCGCCGTTCACGATGCCGCTCACCCGGTTGGGCGGAACGGCGATATTCCGCGCCAGCCGGTTGATGCTGATGGCCATCGGCTTCATGAACTCCTCCGAGAGAATCTCCCCCGGATGGATCGGATTCAAAGGCCTATGCTTCGGCTTCATGGTGCACCTCAGTGATAGTCGGTGAGTTCGACATCGAACGCGTCGGCGTTTCTCCAGACAAAGCAGATCTGGTACTGGTCCTTTCGCCCAACGACCGAAGTGCTCATGCCACCTCTGCTTGATCAGTGAAACGTACTTCCCGTTGGTACGCACTCATATTATCCCTGCCCTGACCGACGAGACAAGATCAGGTGTGCCGTCCTCGTCAGAAACGGTCACCGCCGAGCGTCACCAGTGCCTCGGCGACCTGGCCGAAGGGGCGGCCGTCCACCGTCAGATCGAGCGCGACCGGCTGGCGGCGGCACAAGGCGCCCACCGGAGGCCTGACGGCCAGGCGAATGTCCTTGCGCTCGCGCGGGCCCAGGTCCAGGTCGAGCCCCTCCGTCTTCCAGCCCGCGGGGACGACGAGCTCCACCCGGGCGCGCGCGGCGTGGGGAAAGGGATTGAGCACCCAGCCCTCGAAGTCGAACGGCCCCGACTTGGCGAGGTGCACGCGGTACGGCTTGAGTTTCCCGCCCTGGCCCTCGAAGCCGAAATGGACGCCGTCCGGCGCGCAACTCCCGAGGTTCTCGTGCACCGCGTCGAAGGCCGCCGCTCCCGCCGCAAGCGCCTCGTCCCAGCCGGGGCCCGGCTGGTACGGCCGGGTGTGCCCGGTCAGCACCCAGTCCGGGCGGAAGGAGCGCAACAACTCCAACGAGGCGCGGTAACAGCCGGCGTCCAGGCCGTTCTTGTAGACGTGGTTGGTGAACTGCTTGGCGCCCGGCTTCCAGCCCGTGTCCCATGCGCCGTCGAAGAACACCTGGTCGCCCGTGTGCGCGACCCTCACGCCGTCCAGCTCGAACCCGACGAGCGACGAGAACCGCGTGTGGCCGGACATCGGCCAGGTCGTGATGGGAACCCCATCCCACTCGACGCGTTCGCCGGGCGCGAGGCGGCGCGCCACGCGGATCGGCTCATGCCACAGGCACGGCCGGTCGTAGCGCTCCGGATGTTCGAGAATGTCCGCGACGTTCGCCGGGGCCCAGACCTCGGCGCCGAAGAGCCGCTGGAGCATCGGGATGCCGTTCACGTGGTCGTCGTGATAGTGCGTCACCAGCACCGCGTCCACGCGCCGCTTGCCGGTCCGCCGCTCCAGGCCGTCCAGGCCGTGCAGGAACGGCCGGCGGTTGGAGAGGTGCTGCTTGCCGGGCGCGACGTACTCCCGGCCGGCGTAGCCGTAGTCGAGCGACAACACGCGGCCGCTCGCGCCTCGGACGAAGTGGGTCTCGGCGAACGCCCACTTGGACCGCCACAGGCGCGGCAGGACGTCCTCCAGGTCGTCGGCGTCCGGATCGGCGAGCTGCCACCCGAACCCCGGGTTCATCCCGGTGATGGACTTGAGCGCTTCCCGTGTCGCGTGCAGCGGGGTGGCAGGATCGTCCATCGGCTCCCCCATGCTGGGCAGGAGGCGGTCCGGCCGGGCCTTGAGCAGACGCCGGCAGGAATGCCAGACGTTCACCGCGCCGTTGAGGTCGTTGTAGTCGTACTGGAGCGGCGCGAGCCGCGGCACCCGGCCGGGCGCCGCGATCGTCTCGCCGACGAACGCCAGGCGCTTCCCCCCGAGCATGACCAGGTAGCTCACCGCGCCGGTCGTCGCCCCGGGCGTCGGGATGACCTCCACCTCCAACCCGCCGATCGTCCGCTTCTCCCAATCGTGCAGCCAGCCCGTCACCGGCAGCGGCCGCACGGGCGCGAACCGGTCCCAGCGGTTGTCGTAGGAGTTCCAGGTTTGCCGCTCCCGGAAGTGCTGCTCCGGGTCCAGGAGATACTCGCGCTCCCAGACCGGCGCCAGCACCGTCGCCCCCGCCGCGGCGAACGCCAGCGCGCCGTCGCTGTGGTCGCGGAAGTGGTGCGTGAGCAGGACCGTCACCGGCCCGCGCGCCACCGCGCCCAGCGTTGCCGCGCCCAGACCCGTGCCGGCGTTGACGACCACTGTTCCTTCCGGACCGCGCAGCGCGTACACCATGCAACTGTCCGGGTAGCGCCACAGGTCAGGCCCCAGCGGCTCCCAGGCCGCGCTCACCGGTGAATCTTCAGGGTGAATTTCCGGACGTGAGAGAGATAGTGCGCGCTGTTTTCGCGCCAGCTTCCGGAGAACTGGAGCCAGCCGCTGAGCGTGTCGCCCCGGACCTCGACCCACTTGAGCGGCAGGCGGGGACAGTACGGCGTGGTCTCCCGGTCCTCCCACGGCGACTCCTCGTGGACCAGGGTGAACGGTCCCCAGGGCTCGGGAGCTTCATAGATGTAGAGATTGGTCCCGTCCTCGCTTGAGAAGTCCTTGTTGAGGTGCCAGACGAACAGCAGGTACCGGTTCGCGGCGGCGACCCAGACCAGATCCGGCGCGCCGACGCTCCGCGCTCGCGTGAACACGGGGACGGCCTCGGCGAGCGAACCGGTCCAGCGGGGCGCTCCCGGCGGCGCGAAGTCACACACCCACTCCCACGCGCCCGCCTCCATGATGCGTCCTGCCGGAACGCGCCCGAGCGTGAGGTGCGAGCCGTTGTCCCACTGATCGCTCGAGATCGCGTAGACGAACCCGTCGCGCGCTCCCGCGTTGTTCCGCCCGAAGTTCACGAACGCCGGGCCGCCGAACTCCGGACCGGGAAACATGGGCGCGGTGATCTCCGCGCGCGAGGGCGTCCAGGTCAGCCCGTGGTCGCGCGACCGGATGATCGCAGCGTCGTCGCCGTGCTGGGACTTCTCGGAATGCGGCGGCTTCTTGAGCCCCGACAGGTTCTGGACGGCCAGGTAGAGGACACCGTCCACGCAGATCATCCCCGTGGGCTTGGAACCCTCCGCCGCGTTCCCCTTGTGGTCCCACATGGCATTGACCCGTGTGATGCGGTAGCCGGGTGCCATGCCTGAAAACCTCTCCACGTCCAACCCGTCCGGCTTGCCGCCCCAGTGCGGATCGCCCGAGGAGGCGTACAGCTCCCCGTCATCGCCCCAGGTCATGGGATAGGTGTCTCCGCGCACGCGAATCTCCGTCTTGGAGAAGTACCCGGACAGGGGGCCGATCGCGGACGTGTCCTCGCCCGGCACGGGAGGCGGGTACGGGATCGCCGCGCCCGCCCACGCGAAGCCGAAGAACACCGCCGCGGAGCTCACCTGCGCATCATACGGGAAGTCGTCAGGAGGGGAGAATCGCCAGGCTCGGCGTGCCCGTGACCAGGCCGACCACCATCCAGAGCGCGGCGATGACGGACTCCCCCAGCACGAATCCAAGAAAGAGCGGCAGCAGGCGCCGGTAGCCGCGTGCGCCGCCGAAGCGCATCACCAGGGTCTTCAGCAGCCAGCCGAGGAAGATCGAGAACCAGAACTTGCTCATCGTGTACGGCGCGCACATGATGAGCCCGACCGGGTGCAGCGGCCACCAGGCGAACCGCGCCCGGAGCGCGAGCAGCGCGCCCGCCACCCCTGCTCCGGCGAGGAGGTGCAGGCCGTTGACCGGGAACACGTCCCGGCCGCCTACGCGCACCAGCTCGAACGGCGGCGGATTCGTCCGGAGCTTCGCCACCCCGCCCATGAACCAGTTGGGCGCCATCTCGTTCGCCCAGATGTCCGTGTTCACGGCGCCGTACTTGTACCCCGTGGCGACGCGGGCGTAGGCCGAGACCGCCATCGCCAGCACGGCCGTCGCCGCGAACACGCCCAGCACCCGGCCCACCGGCAGCCGGAAGCGTTCCGCGGCGCGCGCGCCGTCCATCGCGTACGGCATGAAGACCTCCCGGTGGTCGTGGGTGAACACGGCCTTGTGCATCATGAGCGAGTTCATCGTGAAGCCGTTCAGCCAGGACGCCGGGAGCAGGCCAGTGATGACGTCGTACGGGATCATGCCGCACTGCACGAAGATCAGCCCCACTTCCGCGATGATCCGCGTCAGGACGAGGAGCATGACGAGGAAAAGGACGACGCCCAGGAGCGCGATCCACCACGAGGACCCGGCGAGCACGGACCAGCCGGTCATCCCCGCGAGGCCCGCCAGGATCAGCGCCAGCGCCGGGCGCGGCGGGATCGGATCCTGCTCCGCGTCCCGCGTCCCCGCGGCGGCGCGCCGCGCCCAGGCCGCGAGCGCAGGCCGCGCCGTCCAAACCAGGAAGGCGCCGACCACCAGGAACCCGCCCGTGACGTCGAAGGTCGCGACCCGCCAGTGCCACGACCCCCAATACCCGGTCGCGCCCGCGCCCAGCGAGGCGACCCAGACGAAGCTCAGGCGGAACAGCGCGTAGATGAACCAGAGCGAGAAGGAGCCCTGGGTCGTCACCAGGAAGGTCATCCCCACCATCGTGAAGTACACGTTCGCGTATTCCAGGTTGAATTCGCTCCAGGGCCGGTCCGCGAACCAGCCGTAGGTGCTCCAGCTCGTGGGAATCTCGGGCAGGCCCGGCACGTACGACTTGAGGCCGTTGATCCCCCACACGGCGCAGGGAACCGCCGCGCCGGCGAGCATGAGCGGGTCGCGCAGGAAGGCGTTCAGCGTCCGGCCCGGCGGCGCCTCGCGCGCCGTCTCGACCGCGGGCGTGATGAGGGGAAACGCCAGCCGCTCCCCGGCCGACCACTGGCGCAGGAACAGCGACACGAGCGCCAGGTTGGATCCGTACAGCAGGAGGGCGAACGCGCCCCACGCGGCCAGCGGAAGAGTCCAGGCGCCCCAGGGGATCGTCCCGCCGCGCGGCAGGCCTTCCATGTACCAGCGCACCGCGGCGCTGCGGGGGTCGCGGCTGAGCACCATCCAGTCCGGAAGAAACCGCAGCACGTGCTCCTCGTAGCCGGTCGCGCCGGTCGCGTAGTACGCGGGGACCGCGAGGAACGAGGGGAGGTAGCGCATCAGGCCCGCCCCCGCGATGCCCCCCGCGACGCCCCTCATGCCCCAGATGAGGGTCCGCTAGCCCCCGGACAGCGCCGCCGCGGGGCTGAAGCGCCGCAGCAGCGGGTTCACGACCAGGGCGAGCGCCAGGATCGCCGCGATCGCGACATACGGGAAGTGGTTGCCGACCAGGAGCGTGTTGTGCAGCACCCAGTCGTTGTAGCCCGTCGCCAGGCAGACCAGCGCGGCGAGCGCCAGGCCCAGGCAGACGGCGCGGGAAGTGACGGCGGACGGCGCCGCGCCGCGCTGACGGAGTCGATGCGCGCTCATGTTCCTCCATCATGACAGGCCCCCCGGGGGCGTAGACTAGGACGCGGGGGGCAAAGGAAGCCTGTGATTCGCATCGGATTCCCGCTGGCGCTCCTGGCGTGCTCGGTCGCCCGGGGCGACTGCGTCATCGACGTGACGCCCGTCCCGCTCCCCCCATTCAGCACCCAGCGCACGCTTTTCCCCAACTGGCGGCAGGCGCCCGCCGCGTCGTTCGGCGTCACCGAGTGCGACGATCTCGTGTGCGGCATCGGCAATGCGCCGCTCGCCAGCCTCACGATCGTGAACTTCGGGACGGCGTCCGGCGGCCCGGCGGGTGATCTCACCGGCATGACGCTCCGCCTGATTTGCGGCGCCAAGACCGACTCCGGCATGCTGGCCATGACCTACGCCGGCGTCTGGACCGTGGGGGGCGCGCCGCGCCCCGCCTGGACCTGGGCGGGCTCGATCCCGTGGGGCGCCGATCCGTGCGCGGACTGTTTCTGCGCGGCGAATCTCCTGCTGTACGCCGACGTGGGCCCCTGTCCCGCGGACGGCGCGACGGTGGAGCTGGGCCCCGGCTATTCCCAGCTCACGGCCACCGTCTGGATGGGCGGCGTCGTGGATTCCGCCGGATGCAACGCGCCCTGGTCGCAAGTCTCCGACCCCGACGTCAAGACGATCCGCTACGTGATGAAGTCCGCGGACAAGACCGTGGCCGCGCCCGGGGACGCGGTGACCTACACGATCTACTACGGGCTTCCCGGGACCGCGCCCTTGAACTCGATCACGATCTTCGACACCCTCCCCGCCTACATGCACCTGCTCCCCGGAAGCGTTCCCCCGCCCGATCCCGGCTGGGACCCCGATCCTGGTCCGCCGGCGCGCCTGCGCTGGACCATCCTCCCGCCGTTCCCGGCGTCGGGCGGGCCGACGGCCGCGATCACGTTCACCACCACCGTGGACTGGGGGAACGGCGAGTCGTTCGAGCCGGGGTCGGGCGACATCGCGGCGCCGGAGGGCGCCTTCCTCTTCAACGCGGCCCAGATGGCCTGGGACCCGCCGGGCCCCGGCGAGTGCGGCGTCGGGCACGTCTCGAACCAGCCCGCCACGGTCGTCCGCCGGTACCTCTTCTGGATGACCGGCGACAACGACGTCCTCTTCGCCCCCAAGTTCGGCCAGCCGGACGACGAGATCGTCTACGAGCTGACGGTCCGGAACGTCTCCGCCTCGAAGACCTGGTGGAACGTCCGGCTCTGGGACAGCGTGCCGGGGCTGCTCGACCCGTTCGCGCCGAACCAGGGCGTCGAGGACCCGTGCGTGGGCTGGACGATGACGCCCTCGGGCTGCGCCGCGGCCGCGCCCGGCTGGAGCGCGGCCGGCGGTGGCCTCCTGCTCACCTGGACGCTCGACCTCCCGCCGTCCGCGACGCTCACCCTCCGCTGGCGCGGGAAGCTCGTCCCGGTCGCGCCGCAAGGGAGCGTCGTGTCGAACAAGGCGTCCGTCATGGCGGAGGGCTCGCCCGGCCGGGTCAACGGCACGGGGTCCGCGGGCGCGCCGCGCAACTTCACGCACGAGGCGAACGTCGTGCTCCGCACGACCTACGTGAGTTACGTGGGGTGGGCCGGCGACGACAGCGCGTTCTTCAGTTGCGCGGGGTTCACGTACTGGATCTCCTTCTACCCCCTGAACAAGGCCGCCGACTTCGCCCTGTACAAGAAGTGGTGCTGCGCCGCCGCGCCGTGCGACACGACCTGCTCCGGCTTCGCGCTCAACGGGGGCGTAAGCCCGCCCATCGACGTGCTCGCGGGCACCTGCACCGGCGGACCCGCGGTGGACTGGGAGACGGGCTGCAAGGTGGAGCGCGCGCCCGCGCGCTTCGTGCCGGCCGCGATGGCGGGCGCGTTCGTCCCGTCCCAGCCGCACCAGTTCCTCCACAAGCTGGTCTCGAACTGCCCCCTCCTGTGGGAGCTGTCGACGTGCGGGCCCAAGAACTCGGCCGACGCGGACACCTACGTGGGCACGTCCAACCTGAGCTTCTGCGGCCTGATCACCTACACCTGGCTGCGGGTCAACGTGATCAACTACAACTTCTACGACTCGCTGCACGTCGTCAACACCGACGACGCGACGAACACCACGATCGTCGCTTTCGTGTGGAATCCCGCCACCCTCGGCTGGGTGTTCTACGACGTCCAGGACCTCTACCAGGGAAGCCACTGGGGATTCGCCCCGCCGCCCGCCGACCTCGAGCGCCACTTCCGCCTCATCTCCTCCGACGCCAAGTTCATCGCGCACAAGGCGTTCGTGGGCATCGGCGCGGGCGGCGCCTACAACGACATGGGCACGCTGGCGAGATCGGAA
>CAYHEI010000044.1:0-3042 GCA_964355385.1 uncultured bacterium
GTGCCGAGGAGTTTCTGAAGGAACAGGGCGCGACCGGTATCCTGTAGTTGTGACCTGATTTTCCGGAACAGGTCCGCCGGATGTATGGGATGATCGCCCCATGCCGCGACGGAGGAAAGTTATCGTGGTCGGCGGGGGGCTGGCGGGGCTGTCCGCGGGGTGGAAGCTCGCGCGGGCGGGGCACGAGGTCGTGGTGCTGGAGCGGAAGAACGCGCTGGGCGGGCGGGCGGGGTCCGCGCTCGACGAGGCCACGGGGGAGCCGGTGGACACCGGGCAGCACGTCTTCCTCGGTTGCTACCGAACCACGATGAAATGGTTCTCCGATCTCGGCACGGCGCGTATGATCCGGTTCCAGAACCGGCTCGAAGTGCCCTACCGGCGGGAGGGCGGGGCGCGCGTGACGTTCCGGGCCGCTCCCTTGCCGCGGCCCTTTCACCTGCTCGGGGGTCTTGCGACGTTGCCGGGCCTCGGCTGGAGGGAGAAGGCCGGACTGTGGCGGCTCGGGGGCGCCTTCTTCGGCGGGGAGTCGCTCGACGGCCTGACGGTCGCCGCCTGGCTGGATCGGGCGCGGGCGCCCCGCGCGGCCCGGGAACTCGTGCTGGAGCCCCTCGCCCTGGCGGCGCTCAACGAAGCGCCCGAGGTGGCCTCGGCACTGCCGTTCGCGGTGACGATGCGGGAGCTGTTGCGTGCGGGAAACCGCGGCTGTGCGATCGGCTTGGCCACGGCGGGGCTGGGAGACGCCTACGCGCCCGCGGCCGGGACGTTCATCGAGCTGGCGGGGGGGAAGGTCCTGCCGGGGTCGTGGGCGCGGGAGCTGCTCGTGGGCGGCTCTCCCCGCGCGCGGGGCGTCCGGCTCGCGGACGGAAAGGAGCTGGAGGGCGACGCGGTGGTGGCCGCCGTGCCGCCCTGGGACCTCGTGCCGCTGATCGCGGGCGTTCCGGCGCTGGCGCGGCTCGCGTCCGCGGCCGGGAGCTTTTCGCCCTCCCCGATCGTCACGGCGCACCTCTGGCGCGATCCCGCGACGGGGCCCGCGCCGTTCACGGGGCTGCCAGGAGCGCGGTTCGACTGGCTGTTCAACCGCACTGCGATCGTCGGGAAGGGGAAGCTCGCGGCGGAGCACCTGTGCCTCGTGAAGAGCGGCGCGCGCGCGCTGCTGGGCCTGAAGCCCGACGCGCTCGTGGCGCTGGCGGAGGAAACGCTGGAACGGCACCTGCCCGAGGCGCGCGGCGGGCAGACGATCCATTCCCGGGTGATCTGGGAGACCAAGGCGACGGTCTCGCTCACCCCGGGCACCGCCGCGCTGCGGCCCGCCGCCGTCACCACCGTCCCCGGGTTCGTCCTGGCGGGCGACTGGGTCCGGACCGGGCTGCCCGCGACCATCGAGAGCGCCGTGCGCGGCGGCTTCGCGGCAGCCCGCGCCGTGGTATCTTCCTTCCAGTGAAGAACGAACGGCTCTTCCGCGAAGCCCGGCGCCACCTGGTGGGCGGCGTGAACAGCCCCGTGCGGGCCTTCAAGGCGGTGGGCGGCGTGCCGCCGTTCATCGTGCGCGGGAAGGGTCCGTACCTCTGGGACGCCGACGGCCGGAAGTACCTGGACTTCATCGGCGGCTGGGGCCCGCACCTCCTGGGTCACGCGCCCCCGGCGATCATCGCCGCAATCCGGCGGTGCGTGGGCCGGGGTACGAGCTACGGGCTGCCGACCGCGGTCGAGGCGAAACTCGCGGCGTTCATCAAGCAGGCGCTGCCCTCGATCGAGAGGCTGCGGCTGGTCAACTCGGGCACGGAGGCGACCATGAGTGCGATCCGACTGGCGCGGGGCGTGACCGGCCGGGACCTGATCCTCAAGTTCGACGGCTGCTACCACGGCCACGCCGACGGGCTCCTCGCGAGCGCGGGATCGGGGCTGGCGACGTTTGGCATCCCCGCGTCCCCGGGCGTCCCGGACGCGTTCGCACGACTCACCCTCACGATCCCTTACAACGACATTGCGGCCGTGCGCCGGACCTTCCGCGCGAAGGGCCGGAAGATCGCAGCCGTCATCGTCGAGCCGGTGCTGGGCAACATGGGGACGATCCCCCCTGCGCGCGGCTTCCTCGAGGCGCTGCGCGAGGAAACCCGTCGCAGCGCCACGCTCCTGATCTTCGACGAAGTGATGACCGGCTTCCGGGTCGCGTGGGGCGGCTGGCAGCGCGTGTGCGGTATCGACCCCGACCTCACGTGCCTGGGGAAGGTGATCGGCGGGGGATTCCCGGTCGCCGCGTACGGCGGGCGGTCGCGCCTCATGGCGCACCTGGCGCCGGAAGGCAAGGTGTATCAGGCGGGAACGCTTTCCGGCAATCCGGTCGCCGCGGCCGCGGGGTTGGCGGCCCTCCAGGAGCTCTCCCACCGCGACTACCGCCGCTTGCGCGGGGCGACCGCGATCCTGTGCGCGGGTATCCGCCGCGCGGCTGAGGCCGCGGGAGTCCCGGTGCACGTGGGCGAGGCGTGCGGCATGTTCACGGTCTTCTTCTCGGAGGACGCCGTGACCGACGCCGCGTCCGCCCGCCGCTGCGACACGCGCGCCTACGCGCGGTTCTTCCACGCGCTCCGGCGCCGGGGCGTCCTCTTTCCGCCCTCCCAGTTCGAGGCCGCGTTCATCTCCTTCGCGCACTCGGGGCGGGATCTGGCCCGCGCCCTGTCCGCCATCCGGGCGGCGCTCGCCGCATCGCGCTGACGCGCCGCCTGCTCGTCGTCTGCGCGGCGGCGGCGTTCGCCGCGGCGGCGTCCGCGGGGGAACGCAAGGTGCGGCAGGCCGCCGATCAAATCGAGTTCGTGGACGAGCGAGGCGCCGTCGCGAGCGTCTGGCGCCCCCCCGCGTCCGAGGAGGGCGCACGGGGACCTTGGCGGTACAAGACCACGCGGGTCGGGGTCGTCTCGGAGCGGGGCCGGTGGGTGGTCGTGACCGAGCGCACGGCGGTGCGCGGCGGGGGCCCCGAACCCCCGGGGGGTAATTAACAAGACACCCCGCCCCAACCCGGGTTAGAACCCCCCCGCGGCGTGTTTT
>CAYHEI010000044.1:3052-11819 GCA_964355385.1 uncultured bacterium
CCGGGGGGGGGGGGGGGGGGGGGGGGGGGGGGGGGGGGGGGGGGTGCCGTCGGGCGGGGGGGGGGGGGGGGGTCCCGCCCACGCCGGGGCGTTTCATCACCTCGACCGCTCGCGCGTCACGGTCTTCGACGCCGCGGGCAGGGTCTTTCTCGACCGCCACGTGTCCGCGTGGCGGAAGGCGGAGGTGGAGTTCACGGGCGCGGCCGAGGAGTCCGTCCTGCTGCGCGAGGGGCCGAGCCGGCCCGATCCCCAGGCGTGGCCGAAGGCGAAGCCCCCCGCGGGGACGGACCGGGAAGGGTTCGCGGCCGTCTTCGATCAGACGGGGCATGTCCTGCTGGCGCGCCGGGGCGGGATCGTGCGGGAGGTCACGGTGTCGCCGAAGTTCATGTTCCTCGGACTGGCCTGGGGCGACGGCCGCGGCGCGGAGGCCTACGAGATCCACGAGCTGTTGACGGATGAACGGCGGACCTATGCGGGCGCCGAGGCTCGCAAGCTGCGGGGCGGCTTCATCTGCGACGACGGCTGCCTGCACGGGTATTGGGAAGGGATGGAGAAGGGGGAGCCGTCCTACAAGCGGGCGCGGGCGAGCGGTATCTTGAAGACGTTCTGCCCGGTCGGAGGCTGGATGCCGGAAACGCGGGACCGGAACCGCCGCTGCGCCGACCTGACTCGCTAGATCACGCCCCCGTCGGCGTCTTGTCGGCTTCCTTGCGCTTGCGCGCGATCTCGCGGATGATCCCGCTCACGCCGGGGTTCTTGAGGAGAATGGCCTCGAAGGCGTCGCGCGCGAGTGTGTACATGACGCCGTCCTCCTCGCCCATGACGGTGGCGGTGCGGGGGACGTTGTCCACCAGCGAGATTTCCCCGAAGAACTCGCCCGGATTCAGGGTGGCGATCTTCTTCCTGCCGAACAGCCGCTCCTTGTACACCCCGGCGGTGCCCTGGAAGAGCAGGTAGAAGAGCTTCCCCGGCTCGTTCTGTCTGATAATCGTCTCGCCCTTCATGAAGTGCCGCTGGTTGAGTTGGTAGGCGAGCTCGGTGACGTCTTCCTTGCTCAGCGCGGTCATGAAGGGAACCCCGTTGAGCATCTTCTGGACCTGCTGGAGCGTTTCGAGGGGAAGCTTCATCGCCATGATGTACTACAATAGCTCATTACTTCCGGCATCGCAGGCGCTCCGAATACCCGCTACGCGCCAGGCTCGCTGGCGCTCGACGCCGTGAAGGGCTGAGCCCGTGATATCATGGATATCCAGATGGGATATACCGGCGTGAAGCGATGACGGCGATCCTGCTCAAACTCCCGGACGACTTGCTGGCGCGCAGCAGTCGTTCCGCCGAGCGGATGCATCTCTCCCGGGCCGAGTACATTCGCCGGGCGATCGATCGGATGAACCGGGCTGTGGAAGCGCAGCGACGGGCGAAACGCCTCGCGGAAGTCTCGCGGCGGGTTCGGGGCGAGAGTCTCCGGATCAACGCCGAGTTCGATGCCATCGACACCGGCCCGGAAGCCTGAACGCGGCGAGATCTGGGTTGCGGATCTGAATCCGCGGCAGGGGACCGAGCCCGGCAAGCGCCGACCCGTGCTGATCGTTCAGGCCCAGCCTCTGAATGAGGCGGGCCACCCCACGACGATCGTCATCCCGCTCACCACCCGTTTGGCCGAGGACGCGGAGCCGCTGCGGATTCGCGTGCCCGTCCACGGCAAGCTGCGCAAGCGGTCCGACCTGCTCGTCGATCAAGTACGGGCGATCGACAATCGCCGGCTCATCGTCGGCCCGCTCGCGCGACTTCAGCCCGGCGCGATGGCGGGCGTGGAACGCGCCCTGGCGGAAGTGCTAGGATTCGGAGGCGAGGGGAGTAGAGTGAATGTTGGCACGTGAGGCATGGACAGAGGACCTTGGTTGCGGGAGTGGCGGAACGGCAGACGCGCAAGGCTTAGGACCTTGTGGGGTAACTCGTGGGGGTTCAAGTCCCTCCTCCCGCATGGAATCATGAAGGAGAACACATGCGAGTCTTGGTGACCGGCGCGACGGGGTTCATCGGGCGGAACCTGGTCGCGCGGCTGATCAATCCGGTCGTCCTGTCGCGCGATGCCGCGCGGGCACGCGCGGCGCTCGGCGAGGTGGCGGCGCATCCGTGGCATCCGGAAGCGGGGACGCCCCCCGCCGAAGCGTTCCGCGGGGTGGAGGCGGTGGTCCATCTGGTCGGCGATCCCATCGACCGGGGTCGCTGGAACGACGACAAGCGGCGGCGCATCCGCGACAGCCGGGTCCTCGGCACCCGGCACCTCGTGACGGCGCTGGAGGGCCTGAAGGCGCGGCCGCGCGTTCTCGTGGCCGGTTCGGCGGTCGGGTTCTACGGCTCGCGCGGCGATGAGATCCTGGACGAGACGGCGCCACCGGGACACGACTTCATGGCCGACCACTGCGTCGAGTGGGAGAAGGAGGCGAATCGCGCGCGCGAGCTCGGCATTCGAGTTGTCAATCTGCGCACGGCTCCCGCCTACGGCCGGGGCGGCGGGGTGCTCGCCAAGATGCTCCTCCCGTTCTCGCTGGGGCTCGGCGGTCGCCTCGGAACCGGCCGACAATACATGGCGTGGATCCACCTCGACGACCTCCTGGGCCTGATCCTGCACGTGCTCGACCGCGAGGATGTCGCCGGTCCGCTGAACGCGTGCGCGCCTCATCCCGTGACGAACGCCGAGTTCACGCGCGCGCTGGCGGCGGCGGTCCACCGCCCGGCCTTCTTCCCCGTGCCGGAATTCGCGCTGAGGCTGGCGTTCGGGGGGGTGGCGGAGGTCATGCTGGCCTCCCAGCGGGTCGTGCCGGCCGCGGCGCTGAAGTCCGGCTACTCGTTCAGGCATCCGGAGATCTGGGAGGCCTTGAAGGCCGCCGTCTCCGGGCAATAATCCTCTTCTCCGTTCGTTTTCTTACCTGAAACCATCTAACCAGAGGAGGAGCGAGCATGAACTGGACACGATACGTGAGCATGGCCGCGATCGCGGCGGTCATCGCCGTGGGACCGGCGGTGGCGGACATGAAGGGCGGCCGCGACGGCGACGGGAAGGGCGGCCCGATGATGAAGCGGATGGCGAAGAAGCTGGAGCTGAGCCAGACGCAGCAGGACCAGGTCAAGAAGCTGAACGAGGGGCGTGGCCCGTCGATGAAGCCGCTGCGCGAGAAGATGCGTGACCAGATGAAGCAACTCCGCGCGCTGGTCGAGAAGAAGGCGTCGGATGGGGAGATCTCGCCGGTGCTGGCCCAGGTGAAGCAGTCGCATGCGGCGATCCGGGCCGCGGAGGAGAAGCACCACGAGGCGATGGCCGCGGTGCTGACGCCCACTCAGCAGGCCAAGATGGCGCTGTGGATGGGCCACCAGGCGCGTGAGCGCTGGGGCAAGGGGAAGGGGAAGGGCAAGGGCCGAGGCGAGTGGAAGGAGCACGAGGGGCGGGGCGAAGGCCATCACGACGGAGATGACGACGACGACAAATAGTTAGATCAGCGGGGAATCCTTCCGGCGATTTCCCCGACTGCGGTTGTGAGCTCGTCGAGGTCGTCGGATCCGGCGGTGTCCCCGAACAGCATCTTCCCGGACTCGACGTCGAGCA
Organism: uncultured bacterium; assembly: GCA_964355385.1. Taxonomy (GTDB): domain Bacteria; phylum Oederibacteriota; class CAKKQC01; order CAKKQC01; family CAKKQC01; genus CAYHEI01. Next base: position 6,660 of record CAYHEI010000044.1, read on the forward strand.
CCTTCACGTCCACGTGCCAGCTCTCGCCCAGGCCCCCGACGGCGCCGAAGACGATGCGTCGCACGCCGAGCGCCCGGCCCAGGAAGATCATGCACGCGGTGCTGCCGCACGGCGCCATACCGAGCGCCTCGCGCCGGTCGAAGACCTCGTCGGGGGTGAGTTTCGGGCGGATGCCGCTCTCGGCGAGGCCGGCGAGCGCGCGCCGGGTGAGCTCGAGGCCGATCTTCGCGGGCACTTCTTTCGTCTCGAAGGGTACCAGCGCCAGCCCCGCCAGCGGCCCGTGCTTCGGGCCGGAGTCGGCCGCGGCCGTCGCGCCGGGGGCCATGAGCGCCCGCGCCACCCGTTCGGCGGCTTCGTCCGCGTTTCCGGGCTCGAATCCCTTCTCCTTGACCGCGCGCTCGCGCCGGCCGGTTTCCACGTCCACGATCGACGCGGCAAGGTAGCGCGTGGCGCCGAGCAGCCCGTAGGTCCCGACGACGATCTTGGAGGCGTTCAGGACTCGCCCGAGCTTCACCGCGCAGTCCTGCGACGTGCAGCCGGTCTGCTGGAAGGCCTGTTCGGTGAGAACCTCCCGCATCAGGCGTTTCTCCACCACGCGGCACGTGCCCAGCTCCGTGAGCGCCGTCCGCACGAACTCGGACACGAAAGCGGCCTCCGCGTCGGGGCAGTTGACCGCTTCGAAGTCCGCGACCGCGACGACGGGCACCGGAGTCTCCGCGGCCGGCGCGCCCCCCGCCGCGGCCAGCAGGATCGCCGCCAGGCGAAAGGGCGTCAGCGGTACCCCGGCAAGAAGTCGCGCTCGGCCTTGAACAGCTCCTCCGTCATCCGCCGGATCTCGGACGGGGAGCAGACCGCGGCGGAGAGCGGGTCCAGCATGAGCGCGTGAATCGCCGCCTCCTTGCTGCGCAGTTGCGCGGCGGTCGCGCCCAGGTCGAACATCCGCATGTTCGAGTCGCAGATCGCCGCCATCTGCGGCGGCAGCGCCCCATAGCGCGTGGGGCTCACGCCGTTGCGGTCCACCATGCACGCGACCTCCACGCAGCCGTCGGCCGGCAGGTTGGTGATCAGGGCGTCCGCCCCGCCCAGCCGGTTGATGACGTTGCCATGGATGCGGAAGGGCGCGTCCTTCTCCCGCGCCTCGATGATCCACGACGCGTACTCCCAACTCCGGGTCCAGTTCATCTCGATCTGGCCCGAGAGCATCCGCTTGCGTTCGTGATCGGCCCACGTCCGCCACTTCGGCCACTCCGTCGCGTAGAAGCGGGAGCCGCCGTCGTACCGGGCACGGCCGTACTTCTTCAAGAGATCTTTGCGCTTGCGGTAGTAGGGCAGGTACTCGGAAAGGTGGCCGGAGGATTCCGTGATGAACGCGCCGAAGTTCAGCATCATGTCTTTCCGGACGAGGTCCCAGCCGTCGTTCTTGTCGGCCGGGCGCCCCGCGAGGTCCCGCCGCGCCTTCGCGAAGAGTACCGGGTACACGTCCTTCCCCCGGTGTTCCAGCTTCGTGAACCACGCGAGGTGGTTGATCCCCGCGCACTCCCATTCCAGTTCCTCGTAAGGCACGCCCGCGCGGCGCGCGAGCAGGTGGCTCGTACCCTGCACGGAATGGCACAGCCCGACCACCGGCATCGCGCTGGTTCGGCCCGCGGCGAGGATCATCATGTTCATGGGGTTGGTGTAGTTGAGCACCTGCGCCCGCGGGCACAGCCGCTCCGCGTCGCGCAGGATGTCGAGGAAGACCGGCACCGTGCGCAGTGCCTTGAAGAGCCCGCCCGGGCCGATGGTGTCGCCGATGCACTGGTCGATGCCGTACTTGAGCGGGATGTCGTTGTCGAACCGGACGCACTTCGTGCCCGAGACCTCGATCGTGTTGATCAGGTAGTCCGTTCCCTTCAGCACCTCGCGCCGGTCCGTGGAGGCTTCCACCGTCCAGCCGTGGCGGCCGAGCTTCTCCGTCAGGCGGGTCACCAGCTTGCGCATGGTGTCCAGCCGGCCGCGGTCGATGTCCACCAGCGCGATCTCGCCCCGATCCGCGCCGGGGATTCTCATAATATCGTTCATGAGGCGCGGCGTGAATCCGCTGCCCGCGCCGATCATCGTGACCTTGATCGGCCGGATCGGCCCGCCCCGCAGGCCGGCGGGATCGTCCGCCGGCTTCGTGTGCGCCGCGTGCCCTTGACTCGCCTGCTTGGCCATCGTCCGCCCATGGTACCAAAACCGTCGCGCGCGCGGGTAGAATAGCGCCATGCGCACGAAATTGACCGCCGGCGAGATCGAGAGCTATCGCGAGCACGGGCACGTGTCCATTCCGGACTTCCTCGATCCGGACGAGCTGGCGGCGTGGCGGGAAGCCGTGGACGAGGCCGTGGGGGCGCGCGGCGACCACAAGACCCCGGACCGGAGCATCAAGTCCGGCGAGGACTACTACGACCACGTCTTCATCCAACGGCTGAACCTCTGGCAGGACAATACCCGCGTCCGACGGCTGGTGCTCGACTGGCGCATCGGCAGGCTGGCGTGCGACCTCGAGGGCCTGGACGGCGTCCGGGTCTGGCACGATCAGGCGCTGATCAAGGCGCCGTGGGCGAATCCCACCTCCTGGCATCTCGACACCCCGTACTGGTCGTTCTCGCACCGCCACGCGAGTTCGATCTGGATCGCGCTGGACGACGCGACGCTGGAGAACGGCTGCATGTGGTTCATCCCCGTCTCGCAACGGCACACCCGCTTCGACAACGTCGCGATGGGGAACAACATGGGGGACTTGTTCAAGCTGTACCCGGAGCTGAAGAAGATGAAGTCCGTCGCCGCGCCGCTGAAGGCGGGCGGGTGCAGCTTTCACAACGGCCTGACGGCGCACGGGGCGAACGCGAACATGACGCCCGGCTGGCGCCGCGCGATGACGTGCGCCTTCATGCCCGACGGGGCCGTGTTCAACGGCCAGGCGAACATCCTGCCCAGGGCCTTGCTCGCGAAATGCAAGCCCGGGGATGTGCTGGACCACCCGGATCAGAATCCGCTCCTCTACCACCGCACCAAGCTCTTTCGCCCGCATTTGGAGAAGCTGCTCGGCACGCCCGAGCCCGTGCTGATCCGCTGATCCGGGAGCGCGCAGGCGCGCTCACGTCCATCTCGCTCGCCGCGCTACGGGTCAGCGCGGCGAGGTCGAAGAGAGCGCGAAGGCCTCCAAGGTCGAAGAGAGGAGCACCCCGCTCGCGAGCGTCGCGGAGGCCTCCGGAGCGGCGAGCAGGCCCGGCGGAGGAGGGGGCGGGCCGGCCGGCATGAGCGCGGCTCCGGCCAGCTCCGTGTCGAGACCGTCGTCGGCGGGCAGCTCCGCGAGGTCCTGCCAGATCTCCTCGTCGTAAAGCGGCTGGAGCGCGGCGGCGCCCAAGAGGGCCGCCGCGGCCAGCGCGAATACAGCCCGTTGCTTCACCGGTCAGACCGCCCGGAAGTCGCGCGCGAGCTCGGGGTCGTTCCGGAGGATTTCGAGGTCCAGTTCGACGAACGAGTCATCGGCTTCCACGGTCGCGGCGAACGCTTCGAGTTCCGCGTCGCCGGCGCGGCTCGCCGGGGAGCGAAGGAAGGCGGCCCAGAGGGCGAACGTCAGGATCCCGGCCGCCGCGCCCGCGTACGCCCAGGGGGCGACGCGCCGCGGGATCGGGGGTCGCGATGCGGCATCGAGGCGGGCGCGCAGGCGGGCCAGGTAGCGCGCTTCGTCGGGGAATGAGATGGGGTTCCGAGCCGCCTCGGCGCGGGCCGCCTCGACGGCGCGTACGCTCGACTCGAGCTCCTCCGCGCAACGGCGGCAGGCGAGCGCCGCACGCGGCGCCGGGATCTCGCCCAGCGCGGCGCGCAGCAGCACGTCCCGCCGTCCACGATGCAGGAAGGCATGCAGTCGTCCGCTCATCGGTACGCCTCGAGCTCGGCTCGCAACTTGCGCAGCGCGCGGAAGAAATGCTGGCGTGCCGAGGACGCGCCGCAGCCGAGCAGGCTCCCGATCGTCTGAAAATCCTCGCCCTCGACCGCCTTGAGCTCGAACGCGGCGCGCTGGTGCGCCGAGAGCCCCGCGCGGGCGCGGTCGAGCGCCGCGCGGAACTCGGAACCGGCGGCCGACCGATCGGGTCCCGGCGCGGCCGAGGCGAATTGCGGCGCCTCTTCCTCGGCGAGCACGGGAAGCTCGCGCCGCGCGCGGCGCCGGCGGTACCGGTCGATCGCGGCATGCGCGGCGATCCGGGACAGCCAGGCGCCGACGGGAGCGTCGCCGCGATACGTGTCGATCCGCTCCCACGCGTTCATGAAGGCTTCCTGCGACGCGTCCTCGGCATCCTCGGCGCTGCCCAGGATGCGCCACGCGAGCCGGTACAGCCGCTGCCAGTGCCGTTCCACGAGCCGTTCGAACGCGGCCCGGTCTCCCTCGCGCGCGGCGCCGACGAGCGCCGCGTCCGCCCGGTCCGGCTCGGAGGCATCATCGTGCTCCGGAAGGCTCAGGGCCGGGGCGGCGGCGGCCGCTGCGGCCGGTCCGGGCGGCTCTTGTTCGATGGCGTCGGCCGCGGCCCGGGCGGCTGGCGCATCTGGAGCCGGCGCTCGCCGAGGAGACGCCGGTAGCGCTCCGGGTCGTCCCGCTTGAGCTCATGCAGGTACACCCGGCGGCGCTCGAGAATGACGCGGTAGCGCGCCGGATCGAGCTGCTTGAGTTCCGCGAGCCGCTGCCGGCGTTGATCCATCAACGAGCGAAACGCCGCAGGATCCTGGGCGCGCATCTCGGCCAATCCCCGGCGGATGTGCTGGAGGGCCGCCCGATAGGCCGCGGGGTCCTCGTGCTTGAGGCGGAGCAGTTCCTCGTTGCCGGGCGGGCGGGCGGGCCCGGCGGGCGCCGCCGGGTCCCCCTAGGGACTGCCCGGGCCGGGCAGGCGCATGACGGCGATGAGGAACAAATACGTTAGCAAGTGGTCCTGCTGTTCCCTTTGACGCCGGAACCCCCTTCGGCGTTGACGACGGCTCATTATAGGATGCTGGGGGAGGGACCGGCGCAGGTGGTGTCAACGCCGGGGCGGTCCGGGGCGTCATACGGAGTGACGGTCGAATCCAAAGGAGGATCATCATGAGGAGAGCGATGGGATGGATGTTGGCGATGGCCGCGGCGGCCGGATTGGCCGGCCG
>CAYHEI010000045.1:0-11747 GCA_964355385.1 uncultured bacterium
TTTCCCTACACGACGCTCTTCCGATCTGCCCCGCGAGGAACTTCGCGCGCACGAGGGGGATGTAGCTCGCGAATCCCGCATCCCGGCCGATCCAGGTCTGGCCGCAGGGGTAGGCGAACGTCCGCGGCGTCACCCCGAGGACCGCGCGAATGCGCGCGTTCGCGTCGTCGAGCTCGGCCTCCATGCGGGCGAGCGTGTAGTCCTCGAGGGCGTTCTTCCGCGCCCAGGGGAAGTTTCCGCTGCAGGGATGGGACATCGTGTGGTTGCCGATCTCGTGCCCGCGCGCGGCCGCCGCCTTCCACTCGCCCGCCCGCTTCTCCATGGAGTCCAGGCTGACGTACCAGGTGGCGCGGACACCGTGTCGGTCGAGTACCGGCAGTCCCGCGTCGAGCTGGCTGGGCCGCGCGTCGTCGAAGGTGAGGCTCACGGCCGCCCGCGCGCCACCGGGCCAGGCGAAACCTTCCGGAGGGGCCATTCGGCTATCATAGCGGGGGAGGCATCATGCACGACCTGTACAACGCGATCTTCGTGGACATCTGGCCCTGGTGGGTCGGCGGGCCGGCGATCGGGCTGTTCGTCATCATGTTCCTGCTCGCGAGGAACCGTCTGTTGAGCGCGTCCTCGACCTTCCAATTCGTCGTCGAGCGGGTGATCGCGCGCGCGCTGGGGCGCAAGGAATCCGGGGCGGAGTGGCTCACCGGCTCATTCGATCCGCATGATCCCGAGCCGAGTTGGCTGGGCTGGTTCTTCGTCGGGCTCTGCCTGGGCGGCGGCGCGAGCATGGCGCTGGCCGGGACGTTCGCGTTCGACGGCTCGCTGCCCGGGCTGGCCGTCACGTACCCGTACGCGGCGATGACGCAGGCGGCGATCCTGGGGTTCAGCGGCCTCCTGATCGGCTTCGGGACCAGGATGGGCGGAGGCTGCACGTCGGGCCATTGCATCGTGGGCGTGTCGGGGCTGCAAGCGCCCAGCCTGCTCGCCACCGCGGTCTTTTTCGGCTGCGGGATCGTGGCCAGCTTCGCGGCGGAATGGCTCGTCCGCGCGGGAGGCGCGTGATGGGGAGCCTCGCGTACGTGTTGTTCGGGGCGCTCTTCGCGTTCATCCTCTCCCGCTGCGGCGCGACGCGCTTCGACTACCTGCACGCCATGTTCACCTTCCGGGCATTCCAGATGTACGGGGTGATCGGGACCGCCATTCCGGTGGTGATGGCGGGATTCGCCGTGATCCGGAAGCTCAAGCGGGAACGGAAGCTGCCCGCGTCCACCCGGCTGCCGGAGCGTCGCTTCCATCCCGGTGTCGTACCCGGTTCGATCCTGTTCGGAATCGGCTGGGGGCTGTCGGGAACCTGCCCGGGACCGGCCATCATCCAGGTGGGCGAGGGACACCTCATCGCGCTCTGCACCGTCGGCGGCATCCTGCTGGGCAACTGGCTGTACGGAGTCGTCCACGCCCGGTACTTCCACTGGAAGCCGGAAGTCTGCGGCTGAGGTCCCGCCCGGCGTCATGCCGCTGAATCTCGACCTCTCCGGCCGGACCGCGCTGGTGACCGGGGGTTCCGGTCAGCTCGGCCGCGCGATGGTCCGCACGCTCGCGCGCTGTGGCGCGAACGTTGCGCTCAGCTACCTCAAGAACCAGGCGAAGGCGGACGAGCTGGTCAAGGAAGTCGCTGGGATGGGGGTGCGCGCCGTGGCGGTTCAGGCCGACGTGACCAGCCTCGACTCGGTCATGGCTCTGCGCGACGCGGTCGGGAAGGCGCTCGCCGCGCCCGACATCATCGTGAACAACGCCGTCATCCAGTACGGCTGGACCACGATTCTGGAGCAGGCGCCCGCGGACTTCGAGAGCCAGTTCCGCTCGTGCGTGCTGCACAACGTCTTCATGGCGAAGGCCTTCGTCCCCGCGATGATCGACAGGAAGTGGGGGCGCGTGATCGGCATCAACACCGAGTGCTCCATGCAGGCGTTCGCGGGCCAAGCGGCGTACGTGTCGGGCAAGCGCGGCATGGACGGCGTCATGCGCGTGCTGGCGAAGGAGGTCGGGCCGCACCAGATCACCGTGAACCAGGTGGCGCCCGGGTGGATGATCAGCGACAACCAGCGCGCGGCAGGCACGACCGTTCAGCCCGGGTATACCAAGTCGGTGCCCCTCGCGCGGCGCGGCGAGGACCAGGACATCGCCAACCTCGTCGCCTTCCTGGCGTCCGATCTGGCCGCCTTCATCACGGGCGCCTACATCTCGGTGTCGGGCGGCAACGTGATGCCGACGATCTGATCCAGATCGACCTCCGGGGCCGCACGGCCCTGGTGACCGGCGGAACCGGGGAGCTGGGACGAGTGATGGTCCGCACGCTGGCACGTTGGGGGGCGAGGGTCATCGTCGACTACCCCGGCATCAGGGCCAGGGGTGATGGGCTGGTGGGGGAGTTCTCGGGAATCGGGGTGACGGCGTTTGGGGTGCTGGCCGACGTGACCGACGAAAGCTCCGTGAACGCGATGCGGGACGCCGTCGGTGTCGCGCTCGGGACGCCGGACATCATCGTGAACAACGCCGTCATTCCGCACGAGTGGGCGAGCGTCGCAGAGCAAACGCCCGAGGTCTACGAAGGCCAGTTCCGTTCAAGCGTCATGCACAGCGTCCTGATGGTCAAGGCCTTCCTGCCCGCGCTGATCGAGCGGAAGTGGGGGAGGATCATCGCGATCGGCACCGACTGCGCGATGCAGAACTTCCCCGGCCAGTCCGCGTACGTCGCGGGCAAGCGGGGGATGGACGGCGTCCTGCGCGTCCTGGCGCGGGAGGCGGGGCCGCACGGCATCACGGTCAACCAGGTCGCGCCCGGCTGGATGATCAGCGACCGCGAGCGGGTCGGAGGGACGATCGGGCGGACGGCCTACGAGATTCCCCTCGGCCACCGCGGGCAGGACCAGGACGTCGCCAACGCCGTAGCGTTCTTGGCGTCGGACCTAGCGTCGTTTATCACCGGCGCGATCCTCCCGGTGTGTGGCGGCACCGTCATGCCCACGATATGACCAAGCTGAGCTGCAACCTCAACAAGGTGGCGACCGTCCGAAACACGCGGGCCATCGGGATTCCGAGCATTCTCCACGCGGCCGAGCTGTGCCTCGCGGCGGGGGCGCACGGGATCACCGTACATCCCCGGCCGGACGAGCGGCACATCCGGTATTCAGACGTGGACGACCTGGTCGTCTTTCTCAAGGATTGGCCCCAGGCCGAGTTCAACATCGAGGGCAATCCGTTCACGGGCGCGCTGGACATCGTACGCAAGGCCCGCCCGACGCAGTTCACCCTGGTCCCGGACGACCCCGGCGCATCCACCTCGGACCACGGCTGGGACATTGCGGCGAACGCCGCCCGGCTGGGGCCGGTCATCCAGGAGGTGATATCCCTCGGCGTGCGCGCGAGTCTCTTCGTGGATGCGGGGTGCCCAGACCTTCGTCTCCTCCGTGAGTTGGGCGCGGAGCGGGTGGAGCTCTACACCGAGCCCTATGCGCGGGCGTTTGACCGCAAGGACTTCAATGGTACGCTGGCGCAGTTCGCGACAACCGCCCGGGAATCGCAGTCTGCCGGGCTGGGCGTCAATGCGGGCCACGACCTCAACACGGCCAATGTCCCCGCCTTCCTCGCCGCGGTCCCGAACGTCCTGGAAGTCTCCATCGGCCACGCGCTGGTCAGCGACGCGCTGGAGTTTGGCCTCCCCGTCGCGGTCCGGCGGTATCTGGAAGTGTTGCGGGAGACCTAGCATGGGCATTCAGGAGGCCGTGACGGATGGAGGAAGGACTTATTGCGTCGAATGGCTGGATGCGGCGTTCACTCCGCCACGAGACCTTGTCACCCAGGTGAGTGCGATCTGCATGACGAAGGAAGGCGACATCGTCCTGGTCAGCGCCGACGGGAAGGACTGGGGCCTGCCCGGCGGCCATCCCGAGACCGGCGAAGACCTGGAATCAGCGCTGCGGCGCGAGATCCGCGAGGAAGCCTGCTGCGAGACGCTGGAATCCAGGTTTCTGGGATGCCAACGTGTAATCGAGGCGTCAGGAGACGGGCTCCATTATCAGATGAGATATCGGTGCCGCGTCGCGCCGGCCCCCTTCACGCCGCAGCATGAAATCCGGCACCGCCGTCTCGTCAAGCCGGCGGAGTTCCTCTCCGTCCTCTCCTACGGCCGCAGCCCCATCGCCGTGGAATTGTTACGTCTGGCGATGAAGGGTTCCGACCAGGCTCTCGGAAGGTGACGTTGCCGCCAGGGGCTGGTGAAGCCTGGAGACGTCGGCGCACTGGGTGGCTACAGGAGGAGCGCGGCGAGGCCGGAGAGGAGCGCGAGGAAGTTCAGGATCATGGAAGAACCGTGGGCGATATCGGCGGCTGTGCCGGAACGATGCCTGCGCGGATTGTCAGGCCGAGGTGCTCAGGAGCGTGCGGAGATAGGCGCCCTGATCGCGGAGCTTGGCCTCGTCCTCGCCCGGGCCGAACTCCTCGAGCGAGAGCCAGCCCGAATACCCGACGTGCTTGAAGTCGGCGACGATCTGCGGGATGTCCGCCATCGCCCGGCGCACGTCGCACATCTCCCAGCTCCAGACATCCCGGCCGTCCGCGTCCGTTTTCTGGATGACCGGCTTGGAGCCGCCGATGTGGCAGTGCGCGAGATACGGGCCGAGGGTCTCGAGGCCCATCCGCGTGTCCTCCAGGCCGGTCCGGATCATGTTCGGGATGTCGTAGATCGCCCCGACCGCGGCGGGGTCGATCCCGTCCAGCAACGCGCGGGCGCGTGTCGCCGTCACGGCGACCGTGCCGACGTGGGTTTCATAGATGACCTTGACGCCCAGGGGGCGGACCTTCTCGGCCTGCTCGGCGAAGAGGGCTCGGACCTTGAGGAACTGGGGAAGATAGGGCTTGTTCCGGTCGTGCCGGGCGGGATCCACGCGGATCAGCGGAGGCCGGTCGGGATCGATGGCCAGCGCCGCTTTCGCCAGGCGGTCCACCTCGTCGAAGTCGCCCAGCGTCGCCCGGGGGCTCAGCGCGACCACCCGCACGCCCGTCCGCTTCACCGCCGCACGGATCGCGCCGACCTTCGCCATCGCGTTGGCGGGACTCACGTCCGCGACGCTCCGGCCCCAGTACGACGGCGTTTCATTCGGGTCGTCGGGGTTGGGCCGCACCCGCAGCTCGAGTCCGCCGAAGCCGTGCGCCGCCAGCTTGTCGAAGGTCTCGTCCAACGTCCACCGCGGGAGCATCACGCTCGTGACGCTGAGGCCGATCGGCCCTTCGCGCTTTCGCGCTCCGGGCACTGCCTCGCGCGACCCAGGGGGTACCCCGCGTTCGGTCGCGGCCGGGGACATGCTCAGTCCCGGGAGCGGAGCTTGGCGAGCAGGCGCAGGATCTCGAGGTAGAGCCACACCAGCGTGACCAGCAGGCCGAACGCCGCGTACCATTCCATGTACTTCGGCGAGCGCGACCGGACCCCTTCCTCGATGAAGTCGAAGTCCAGGACCAGGTTGAAGGCGGCGATCACCACCACCACCGCGCTGAACGCGATCCCGATCGGGCCGCTCTGGTGGATGTACGGCACGGCCACCTTGAAGAATCCGAGGAACATCTCGCAGAGATACAGCAGCGCCACGGCGCCGGTCGCGGCGACGATCCCCAGCTTGAGGTTCTCCGAGGGCTTGATGAGGCCCGACGTGTAGGCGAGGAGGAGTGCGCCGAGCGTGCCGAACGTCAAGCCGATCGCCTCGACCGCGATCCCGGGGAAACGCAGCTCGAAGGCCGCGGAGATCCCGCCCAGTGCGAGCCCCTCGAGCGCGCCGTAGAGCGGCGCGGTGAACGGTGCGGCCTGCTTCCAGTAGACCGTGACGAGCGCGACGATGAGTCCCCCGACGACCCCGCCGAGCATCCAGGGGGTCGTGGCGGCGGGCCCGCCGAGCAGGAACTGCTTCCAGGTGAATGTGGCCGCCGCGGCCGTCACCGCCAGCAGCAAGCCGGTCTTGAACACGGTGCCGTTGAGCGTCATCGCGGATTCGCCCGCCGCGGCGTCCAGGTCGAAGGTCTTGGCGGTCAGGGCGGGATTGCCGGTGCGGAAGGTGTCGCTGACGAGGTTGGCCATGCCTGATTCTACCGCACGCGGTAGGCGAAGTCCTTGCCGTCGCAGGCGAGCGTGACGGTGTCGCCCGCCCGTGCGAGCGGGACCTCGCGCAGCACGGTCCCGTCCTCGTCCACGGCCTCCGCGAGGCGGGGCGAGGGGAGACGCCAGGGCAGCTCCGGCCACCGCAGCTCGACGGTGAACGGCCCGCCTTCGGGCAGCGGCGTGACGACACACCGGTCGCCGTCCCGCGCGATCCGGCACCCGCCGCCGGTGGTCGCGCCGTAGGCGGTCACCGTTCCCGTGCCGCGGGCGTTGAGGTAGAGCTCTTCCGGTCCGCGCGACCATTCGACGATCCCCCCTCCTTGACGCTCCACCGCGATGTCCACGCTGCCCGCTTCGACCGGCACGCGGGCATGGAAGCCGTACGGCGCCAGCACGCGGCCGTCCGCCGTCCAGTCGTCCGTTCCGCGATTGACCTCGACCGCGCCCCCGCCTTCCCAGGCCACGCGCTGGCGATGGAGGTTCCCGCCCTCGAACGCGACGCGCTCGATCCGCTTGAGGGCCAGCGCGCGCCCGAGGCCGTGCAGGAGCCAGTAGATACGGACCGTGTCCCGGCTGAAGGCGTCCTTGACCATCGCGGGGTGGCCCGTGAGGACTTCGGTCGAAAGGTAGTCGTCGCTGTAGATCCCGTGGGCGGCGGAATCGAGGCCGGCCGCGTAGCGCGGCTCGTACCCGGCGCCGTGCAGGATGAAGCGGTCGTGCAGCGCGGCGTCGAACCAGGGCACCCGCTCGGCATCGGCGCAGCGGATGTCCCAGACGGACCAGGCATAGGCGCCGGCGGGAGGGAGGCCCACGCGGAGGTGGTTCGCCGTCGCTCCGTCCAGCCAGCCCACGAGCTGGTCGTGCCCGCTTTCCGAAATCTGGGGCGCGTCGTGTCCCAGGAACCCCCGGATCCAAGCGAAGGCGTCGCGCCACTGCTTCCGGGTGTCCCGCGCGGCGTGGTACGTCCCGCTGCGGGTCCACCAGTCGTGCGGCGCGACCGAGGACCAGACGTCGATGAAATAGGCGGTTGGCGCGACACCCGTGCGGATCAAACGCAGGTTGCGTTCCAGCGCGCCGCGCATCCGGTCGGGCCGCCAGCGGTACGACTGCGCTTTGCGCCACTCGTTGTACCAGGCGCGCACGGGACGGCCGGCGGCATCGAACGCGACGTCGTCGTACGTGAACGCCTCGGCATCCGGGTAGAGGTCGATGTAGTTGTCGTGCAGCGCGAAGAGCGCGCCGCGGCGCTCGCACGCGCGGGCAAGCGCCGCGAGCTCCTCTGGGGCGCCCCGCGCGGGATTGGGCGGCCAGATGTCGGGCAGCCGGTTGTCGTACCCCCACCGCTGCCAGTCGTGCCAGATCACCACCGCGTCGGTGAGCCCGTAGCGGAACGACCGCTCGAGGGCGGGCAGCGCCTTCGCTGCGACGCGCTCCCCCCACAAATCGAACACGAACCGGCCGGCCAGTCGTTCGACGCCGCCGGCCCGCGCGAGGCCGTCTCGCGCCCGCCACGTTCGGAGACCTTCCCATGCGTCCGTCGCGGGGATGAGGGTCAGCGTCTGCGCCCCTGCCGCGTAGAGGGCGCAGGACCGCGTGGCGGGGTCCGCCCGGAGCCCGCCCGGCGGAACGTCCACCGCTTCGAGGACGGCGAGCCCGCCCGCGAACTCGAACCCCGCGAACGACGTCGCGAGCCGGTGCCCGTCGAACGGGAGGTCGAAGGCCGCGGGCGTGTCGAGCACGTTGCCCGGCCCGGCGTAGACGCGGGCGACGCGCTCGCTCCACGGGCCCAGCTCGACGCGCTCGAGATGCGCGTCCCGCCAGGGGGAGGCGACCGAGACGCCTTGCAGGCCGATCCGTGCCTGCAGCGCCTGCCCGTCCGCGCGCAGCGCGACGATCACCGTGAATCGGCCGTCCGGGCCGCGGCACGCATGCCGGAAGGAGAGCCACCCTCCCTCGGAGTCCTCACGCACGTCCTCGACCGTGGCGACGGAACGGGGATCGGACAGCTCCGCGCCCAGCACGGTGATCCGGAAGCCGTGGAAGCACAGCAAGCGGTCGCCCGCGCGGAACCCCACCGCCGCGTCCAGGAGCCCCCGTCGCCCGGGCCACAGCAGCACCTCCCAGGAGGTGCCGCCGCAGCGGACGCTTCCGAGCGTCCGGGGGGCGTCGTGCTCGCCGGGCGGGAACGCCGTGGGCGCGAGCGCCCCGTCGGCCGGGATGAGGACAGGCAACGACGGGACGGTCGGCGTCGGCGTGCCCGCCGGCGCAGCCTCCACGAGCAGCACCGCGCGCGCCTCGCGCCGCTCGTCGCCCGCCGTGGCGGTGGCGACGGCGCGCAGCGGATAGTGTCCGTCCACGGTGTCCGCGGCCGGCCGCACCCGGAAGGACATCTCGGCCGAACCCTTCCGGGGCAGGTCGAACGGCACGCCGTCCCGCGGCTCCGCGCTCCATCCGTCGATCCCCGCCAGACGAACGGTCCCGCGCAGGCGTACCGCCTCCCGGTTGACGACGGTAGCGCGCACCGCGAACGCCGCGGTCGCCGAAACCACGGCCGGTCCGGCGCGCGCGAGCGCGAGCGGCCCGTCCGCGCCTTCGGGGGGGTCGAATGCCGCGGTGCGCGACGCGGCGAGGAGCGCGAGCCCGGCGGCGACCTGCCGTGCCACGTTCACCCGGGCCACGCCAGCGTGGCGGTGATGGGCCAGTGATCCGAGGGGGGGCGTCCGCCGGGCGTGTCCGTGATGACGGCGGCCGTGCGGGCCGTGAACGGGCCCCGGAAAAGGATCCAGTCGATGCGGTAGTTGCGGTGCGCCAACACGTGCGCGGGATAGTGCGCGAACTGCGGCACCGCGTCGCACGTGTCGTGCATCCACTGTTCCAGGCGCGGCAGGTCGTCGAGCGGAAGCCGGTTCACGGGCATGAAGGCGTTGAAGGTGGTGACGCCCTCGTCCGCGTGGCCAGCCGCCGTCCACGCGTCCGTGAACCCGCCCTCGCCGGTAAGGAGCCGCCACGCCTCGCTGCCGCCCGCGCAGTTGAAGTCCACGACGAGGACCACGGGCGTCTCGCCGGCCCGCCGCGCGAGCTGTGCGGCCAGCACGCGCACGCTGGGCGTCCAGGCGCCGCCGTTCGTGTCCAGGTGCGTCACCGCGAACAAGAGATCCCGTCCGGACCGGTCGTCGCGCAGCCGGGCCCAGACGCAGGACCGCGCACCCCAATCTTGCGGGAAGGATACGCTGCCGGGAATGTCGGGTGTGTCGCTGAGCCAGAAACATCCGTCGCCCTGGCGCACGAGCCGGCCGCGGCGGTAGAAGAGGCCCTGCAGGTGAGGGGCCGTTCCGATGGTGTCCTGCCGGCTGTGCGCCACGCCGGACCAGCCGAGCCCCAGCGCGTCCGTGAGCCACGCCCACTGTTCGGCCGTGGGCTCCTGGATGCCCAGGAGATCGGGGTTGGCGTCGCGGATCGCGTCCACGACCAGATCCTTGCGGAGGTCCCAATGGTGTGGGCCGTCTTGCGCGAGCGCCGTCCGGATGTTGAAGGACATGATGCGGAGTTCGACCGCAGCCATGTCAGCCGCGGGTCTTGCGGAGCTTCGCGTCCTTGCGGGCCACGCCGGATTCCTGGTCAGCCTTGAAGCGCTTGTACGCGGCGGCCAGGCGCGCGTTGCCCACGCCCAGGATCTGCACCGCGAGGAGACCCGCGTTCCGCGCGCCCGCGGCTCCGATCGCCAGCGTCGCGGCGGGGGTGCCGCCGGGGAGCTGGGCGATGGCGAGGAGGGCGTCGATCCCCTTCAGGTGCGAGGACGGCAAGGGGACGCCGAGCACCGGCCGGATGGTGAGTGCGGCAACCGCCCCCGGCAGGGCCGCGGCGGCTCCGGCCCCGGCGATGAACACGCGCACGCCGCGCCGTTCGCTCTTCCGCACGTACCGCAGCATCAGGTTCGGCGAGCGGTGCGCCGACACGATGCGCAGCTCGTGCGGCACGCCGAAGCTCGTGAGCACCGCGGCGGATTCCTGCATGGTCTCGAGATCCGAATCGGATCCCATCACGATGGAAACAACCGGATGAATCACGCGCGGGCGGTCCTCCCCTGGAGCGCGCGGGACGCGATGTCCCGGCGGTAGTGAATGCCGTCGAACGAGATCGCCTCGAGGCCGTCGTACGCCTTCGCGACGGCGGCCTCCAGCGTGGGGGCGACGCCGACCACATTGAGGACGCGACCGCCCGCCGTCGTCACGTTACCCTCCGTCCCGCCGGTCCCGGCGTGGAAAACGAGCGCTCCGCGCCGCTCGGCCTCCTCGAGGCCGGCGATCGGCAGCCCGGTCCGGTACTCGCCGGGGTAGCCGCCGGAGGACGCGACGACGCACGCCGCCGCGCTCTCCGAGAACTTCAGCGCCGGACGACGCAGCCCGATGCCGACCGATTCCAGCATCAAGAGGAGCAGGTCGTCTTGCAGGAGCGGCAGGATCGCCTGGGTTTCGGGATCGCCGAACCGGCAGTTGAACTCGATGACCTTCAACCCGCCGTCGGGCGTCCGGATCAGGCCCGCGTACAGCAGGCCGCGGTACGGCGTGCCCTGCTCCGCCATGCCGTCCACGGCAGGCTGGAGGACGCGCTCGAGCGCCTCCTGGACGATATCCGCCGGCAGGTGCGGCACCGGAGAGTAGGCGCCCATGCCGCCGGTGTTGGGCCCCGCGTCGCCGTCGTTGACGCGCTTGTGATCCTGCGCGGGCTGCATCGGCAGCGCGCGCGTCCCGTCGCAGAGCGCGAAGAGCGAAAGCTCCTCGCCTTCGAGGAACTCCTCGAAGAGGACGAGATCGCCCGCGGCGCCGAAGACCCGCGCTTCCATCATGTCGCGCACCGCGCGCTCGGCCTCGGCGCGGGTGGCGGCGATGACCACGCCCTTGCCCGCCGCCAGCCCGTCGGCCTTGATCACGTACGGCGGCCGGAACTCGTCGAGGGCCGCGAGCGATTGCTTGAGGTCCGTGCACCGCGTCGCCGCCGCCGTCGGGATGCCCTGGCGGCGCATGATGGTCTTGGCGAAGGACTTGCTCGCTTCGAGCTGGGCCGCGCTCCGGGTGGGGCCGAACACCGGCAAGGCTTCCTTCTGGAAGACGTCCACGAGCCCCGCCGCGAGCGGCGCCTCCGGTCCCACCACGGTCAGCTCGATCTTCATGTCGTGCGCGAACGCGAGCAGCTCCTTCACGTCGTCGGCCTTGATGGGCACGCAGGTGGCGAGGCGCGCGATCCCGGGGTTGCCGGGCGCGCAAAAGAGATGGGTCAGGTGCCGGCTCTGCGTGAGCTTCCAGGCCAGCGCGTGCTCGCGGCCGCCGCTTCCGATCAGAAGGACTTTCACTCCACCTAGTATACGGCCCGGTCAGTGTTTGAAGTGGCGGATGCCGGTGAGGATCATGGCCATGCCCGCGGCGTCGGCCGTCGCGATGACGTCGGGGTCCTTCATGGAGCCGCCCGGCTGGATGGCGGCGGTCACGCCGGCGCGCACGGCCTCCTCCACGCCGTCGGGATACGGAAAGAAGGCGTCGGAGGCCATGGCGGCCCCCCGCGCCTTCGTCCCCGCCTGCCGCGCCGCGATGCCGACCGAGCCGACGCGGTT
>CAYHEI010000046.1:0-11715 GCA_964355385.1 uncultured bacterium
TCAGATCAGCATCGACGGAACAACGGATTCAGATTCATGAATCATCCGGGCTAGGTGCTGTCGTCGTAACCTCCGATATGAGGTACAGTCTCACGAACTTTTGGTCAAGAGGCTATGTGGTTGATAATAATACCGGAGGCTATGGGTCGCAGGTGACGACAACTCTAGAAAGCGGAAACACAAGCACATACCTAGGCGTCCCAGGGCCCTATTCGACGTATGGATTGGCGGTCAAGGCACTCCTGGGCTATCAACCGTTT
Source organism: uncultured bacterium (assembly GCA_964355385.1). GTDB lineage: Bacteria > Oederibacteriota > CAKKQC01 > CAKKQC01 > CAKKQC01 > CAYHEI01. The sequence goes on from CAYHEI010000046.1 coordinate 261, forward strand.
CTCGACGGGGGCCTTGCCGCAATTGCCCTCTACGGAGCAATCGACTATCTTGGCGTTCTTGGGGGACTGGGTGGAGTGTCTGCGGGAATTGTCTGGAACTTTTCTGAATCAAGGAACCTTGCGGACGAGAAGTCCAATAGGCAACATTGACGCGACTCGGACGCGATTCCTGTATGGAAGCGACGAGAGTTGGTTGCCATTCGGATTGAAGATCACCTCGCCGTTGACGCTCCTGACCTCGCGACGAAGATCAGTCCCAGTAGAATCCGTCCCACCCCAGCCGGCGCGTCGCGCTGACCTTCTCCCGGAGCAGCCACTCGCTGCGAGGACATCACCCCGCCGAGGTCAGACGAGCGCCAGCTGCCTCGGGGCGGCGGTGAGGTTGAGCCCGATGGCGCGCACCAGTCGGGAGGCGTCCAAGCGCCCAAGCTCCTTTGGTTCGAGCTTGTACAAACCTCCGCCGTAGACGCGTCCGTGGGAAAGCAACTCAAAAGCGCTGGTCTCAGCCAGCACATGAACGAGGCGGAGGCCGTCGTGCGCATGGGCGGCGAGATGGCGGGCGAGATCCGGCCTCGGATATAGCAGGAGGTACACGTTGGTCGCGGTCGCCGAAGAGCGGTTCCAGAAGAAGCGGAAAGGCAGTGCGCCTTTCCGCGCGCGACCCATGTACGTGGCGACGATGGGCGCCGGTGGGCGGCGCTCCTGCGCGTACCACGGAGTTCGCCCGCTGGTCAGATAGCCCGTCCGCGCCTGCCGCGCTTCGGCCGAATTCAGGTACTCCCACAGCCGCGGGTGGCGCGTTCGCACCTCGCCAGGGGGAAGACCGCAGTCCAGCAACGCCAGCGGGCGAGCCTGTTTAGGGTAACCGCACCGGTCTCCTTCGATTTCGTCGCCGGCCAGATGGCGCGATGAGGGGAGGACCGGTCGCAGGACGCCTTCCGGTATTCCGAGCGAGCGAAACTCCGCGAGCGGACGGATGAAGAACTTGTTCGCCCCCGTCGCGATACCCCGCTTGATCTCGAACAGGTCCCCGAGGGTGATCCCGGGGTGCTCGAGTCGAACCGGCTCGCCGCGAAAGAATGGACTCCATTTCATCTCCCGTCGCAAGTCGTGGACGGGTACGGCGCGAACCGTCGCCGGCCGCTCCAGCGATCCGCTGGTCATCTCGCACACGGCGTCCTCCGAAGGCGGCGTGCGCTTGAAGAACACCACCGAAGACGACACGAGCGCATCGCCGAACTGCACGGACTCGGAATCGAAGCGATGGACCCGGAGCGGAGTCACGAGAGCGCACAGGTACTCCCGCAACGAGGCGCCGTAGTTCACGTCCATCCATTCCGTGGGGAGCAGCCACGCCGCGACCCCGTCGGGAGCCATCCAATCGTGCGCAGCAAGGACGAAGTACACGTAGAGACCCGTGAGGCCGCTCACCTTCCTTCGCAGCATGGTCTCGGCGCTGCGCTGGAGCCTGACCTTATTCTCCGATGCAATGTGATGATGGCGCACGTACGGCGGGTTCGCGAGCAGCAAACTCGCACGATCCTGCTCGCGGCGGGGGGGCGGCAAGGTCGTGAAATCCGCCCGGGCCACATCGAGCCCCGTCCCTTTCCAGATGGAACGGCAGGCATCCACGAACCTCGCGTCGATGTCGAATCCGCGCGCTCCGGCGATTCGCCGGGTTCCGACCTCTTCGAGAAGCGCTGAGAAGAACGCGCCCGAACCGATCGCGGGCTCGAGAAATCGGAGGTCACGAAGGGAATCGGGGCAGAGGCAGAGCGCGGCGCGGGTGATCTGGCGGGCCAGTGCGGCCGGCGTCGCAAACTGTCCGAGCCGATTGCGCTCGCCTGACGACCGGGCGGCATCCAGCTCGGATTGTAACGTCCTGCGCCGAAGTTCGGGTGCCGCCGTCACGCTCATCTCAGAGTCCCAGCCGGGCGAGATCGCCGATACGATGTTCCCACACCCAATCGATTCCTTCGGCGGCTTCGTACCCAAGATACCCGCCGTCGAAGTAGCCGCAGAGAAACAGGACATAGGGAGTGGCGGCCCCGAAGCGCTTCTTCAAACGGCCCATCTTGTCGGACTCTTCCTTGCGTCGCTTGTTCACGTTCGTGAAGTCTCCGGCGCTCTTGGCCTCGATCAGGATCGGCATGCGGTCCTTCCGTGGCTTCTTCGGCTGGACGACGACATCCACCGGGATGCTCAGCCCGAGGTTTGGGCCAACCCGAACGTTCATCCGAAACGCGAACGTTCCGGCGGGCATCGTCTTGGGGTGCTGGTCCGCCGGATGCGGTGCGATCCGACGATACCCGCGTCGCATCAGCCATCTGGCGATCGCTGCGAGCTGCCGAGCCTCCTGCGCGTTGCGAATGATGGGGTCCGCCTGAGCGCCGCAGAGGCGGTCGGCGACGATCGTCGCGCTGCGGTCCAGCGTTGCCGCGTCTGGCCGGGACCGGTCGGTCAGCCAAGGAAGCATGTCGCGGTCGAGCAAGGCCGTAATCTTCTCGCAAATGCGGCGCAGATCCCGCTCGAGAGCGGCGGAGTCCATTCGAGGTGGAATGCGGCCGTCCTCCATCGAGCCCACGAGCGACTTCCCAACTCCCGCGAGCCCGACCAAGCGATCCCGGGCGATCGGAGGACATGTGGACATCCGAAGCGCCGGCAGGACGCTCGGATGCATTCGGAGTACGGCCGGTGTCAGCGTCTTCAGCGATGCTGTGAGCTGGAACATATCCTTGACCGCCGCGGTCGTCTTCACTCGCTCAGTGCGGAACGCAGCGGGCGCAAATCTGATGAACCAGTCGTTGTACAGATCCACCGACGCGGCGATGTCCCGCTTCCACAAGCGGGACTTATCCTTGTTCACGGACATGCGGGGCCTCGCCGCCGGGCAGAACTGCTCATGCTCATCGTCGGTGCATTATAGCGACGGCGCGGAAGTCAGCGCGCCGTGCTCGCTCCGCTCGTGGCGACGAAGATCAATCCCAGCAGGATCAGCCCGACCCCCAGCCAGCGCGTGGCGCTGACCTTCTCTCGGAGCAGCCACTGCGAGGACAGCACCCCGCCGACGTAGGCGAGGGCCGCGAAGGGGTAGGCGAACGAGAGGTCCGCCGTGGAGAGGATGCGGATCCAGAGGACGGTCCCGACGCCGTAGAGGCCGGCTCCGGTCCAGAGCAACGGCGAGGCCGCCGCGCGCCACGCGGTCCAGGGCGAGCGCAGCGCCGGCTTCACGCGCTCGACGCCGATCTTCAAACACAGCTGCGCCGTGATCGAGATGACCTCGCAAATCGTGAGCAGGAGCACCATGATCATGGGTCGCGCTCCCGGGACGCCCGTCCCGAGGCGGCGATGACCAGCACGCCGGCGACGACGCAGAGGATGCCCACGATCCGGTTCCAGGCCAGCCGCTCCCCGAAGGCCAGCCACGAGTACCCGGCCGTGAACACGAAGTTCAGGCTCAGCAGCGGGAAAGCGAAGGAGAGCTCCACCTTGGCAAGGACCAGCAGCCAGGTGACCGCGCTGAGCGCGAAGCACGCGAACCCGGCCCAGACGTGCGGGTTGGCGGCCAACCCCGCGAGGAAGGCCGGGCCGAGCGGCAGGCCCGCGAGCGCGTTGGCGCCGTACTTGAACGAGATCTGCCCGAAGAAGGCCGCCGCGACGGAGGCGAGGATCAGGGGCAGGGCCCGCGCGGGGTGGTAGGCGATAACGTCGCCAAAGCGGCGCTGGAGCGCGAGCAGTACGGCGAGCATCCGCGGGGTGTGGCGGAACAGCCGGACCGTAGAGTGCGCGCGGTCGCTCCAGGTGACGGGGAACTCGCGGACGCGGAGGCGCTCGCGCCGGGCGAGCAAGAGCAGCTCGCAGTCGAAGGCGAACCCGTCCACGCGGCTCGCGCGCGCGAACCGGTGCGCCGCGCCGAGCGAGAAGGCCTTGAAGCCGCACTGCGTGTCCGCGAACGGCAGCCCGAGCAGGATCGAGGCCGCCTGGTTGAAGAGGCGCCCCGCCAGCCGGCGCAACGGCGGCTGGGGGACGGGTAGCTTGGAGCCGGGCAGCGCGCGGGAACCGATCGCGACGTCCCAGCCTTCCCGGATGAGGCGTTCGGCCGCCGGGATCTCGGTCGGTGGCGTCGAGAGATCGCAGTCCATGAAGAGGACGGTCCGGCCGCGGGCGCGCGCGAGCCCCGCACGCACGGCCGCGCCCTTGCCGCGGTTCCGGGGTAGGCGTATGACACGGAGCCCGGGGAGTCGCAGCGCGGCGAGCAGGCGCGGCGTCGCGTCGCGCGACCCGTCGTCGACGACGATGAGCTCATGAGCGCGAGCCGCGTACCGGCGCAGAAACGCCGACAGGCGGACGAGCGAGGGCACGATCCGCGCCGCCTCGTCGTAGACCGGGACGATGATGGAGAGGCGCGGGCTCATGCCGCCGCTCCCAGCGTGAGGACGTAATCCCGCAGGGCCTCCCGCCACGGGCGCGGCGCGCGCCCCGTGCGGCGCGTGAAGGCGGCCGTGTCCAGGACGCTGTAGGCCGGCCGCGCGGCGATGCCCGGCGCCGGGACGGTCCGGGCCGGCGCGACCGGGACGGCGCCGAGCCCGGCCGCGGCGAGCGCCGCGACCGCGAGTTCGTGCCGGGACGCCGTCCCGGCGTTCACCACGTGGAAGGTTCCGGTGGCGCCCGCCTTGACCAGGGCCATGATGGCCTTCGCGAGGTCCTCCGTCCAGGTCGGGGAGCCGGTCTGGTCGGTGACGACGGAGAGCGGGCCTCCCGCGCGCGCGCGGCGGAGCACCTTGGTCACGAAATTGTCCCGGCCCGCGCCGAACGTCCACGCGGTGCGCACGATCAGCGCACCGGGGCAGGCGGCCGCCACGAGCCGCTCGCCCTCGAGCTTGCTCGCGCCGTACGCCGACACCGGCGCGGGCGCGTCCGTCTCGCGGTAGGGCCGGTCGAGCGTCCCGTCGAAGACGAAGTCCGTGCTGAGATGAACGAGAAAGGCGCCGGTGGCGCGGCAGGCTTCGGCGACGACGCGCGGCCCCTCCGCGTTGCCGCGGCGCGCCCGCTCGGGGTCGCGCTCGCAGCCGTCCACGTCGGTGTACGCCGCCGCGTTCAGGACGATCTTCGGCGCGAGCGTCCGGAAGACCTCGGCGACCGGGGCGTCGGCGGTGATGTCGAGCTCCGCGCGGGGAAGCGCCGCCACCAGGAGTCGGGGGTCCCGGCCGAGCAGTCCCCCGAGCGCCCGGCCGAGCATGCCGCCCGCGCCCAGGATCAGGACGGTGGTTGGCAGGGAGGCGCTACCGCGCCCGACGGCCGTACTGGCGCGTGAAGTAGGAGCGCGAGCGCTCCAGGAGGGGGCGCCACCACGCGGGGTGGTCGCGGTACCAATCCGCCGTCCGCGCGAGGCCGTCCGCGAAGCGGACGCGGGGCCGCCAGCCGAGGCGGCGGATCCGGGCCGCGCGGATCGCGTACCGGCGGTCGTGGCCGGGCCGGTCCGTCACGTGGCGGATCAGCGAGTCCGGCTTGCCCAACCGGCGGAGAATCCCCCGGACCACGGCGAGGTTGCGCCGCCAGACGCCGCTCCCGACGTTGTACACCGACCCCGGGACGCCGCGGCGCGCCAGGAGGAGCAGCGCCGCGCAGGCGTCGTCCACGTGCAGCCACTCGCGCTCCTGTCGGCCGTCCCCGTACACGGGCAGCGGGAGATCGCGCAGGGCGTTCACGGTCATCAGGGGAATCATCTTCTCGGGAAACTGCCGCGAGCCGTAGATGTTGCAGGCGCGGGGCACGACGACCGGGAGGCCGAAGCTGCGGGCGTAGGCGAGCGCGACGAGGTCGCCCCCGGCCTTCGCCGCCGAGTACGGGCTGCTGGGGTTGAGCCGGGCGTCCTCCGCCGCGGCGCCGGAGGCCAGGTCGCCGTAGACCTCGTCCGTGGACATGAGCACGAGCCGCCGGACCGTGCCGAGCTGGCGCGCCGTCTCCACGAGCGTGAAGGTGCCCATGACTCCCGTCGACAGGAACGTCCCGGCTTCGAGCAAGGACCGGTCCACGTGCGTCTCCGCGGCGAAGTTGACCAGCAGGTCGGTTTCCTTGAGGAGGGTCCGGACCAGGCGCGCGTCTCCGATCGAGCCCCGCACGAACCGGAAGCGCGGCCGCCGCTGGAGCCCGTCCAGGTTCGCCAGCACGCCCGCGAAGCCGAGGTTGTCGAGGACCGTGATCCGCGCGGAGGGCCACGCGCGGGCGGCGGCTTCGGTGAAGTGACTCCCGATGAAGCCCGCCCCTCCGCAGATGAGGACGCGCCCCGGTGGCGCTTGAATCCTCATCGGCTCAGCCGTCCTGCCGGGACCAGTCGTACGGGATCTTCTTGGTGTGCGGCGGAACCCGGTGTTCGTCGGGTTCCTTGTAGTCGTACAGCTCGGTCGGGATGTTGATCAGCAGCGTCGGCTCGGTCCCGATGGCCTTGTACCCGTGCATCACCAGGGGCGGGATCACGATCAAGAGGGGGTTGAGGTCGCCCGGGAAGAACTCGTTGACCACGCCGCGCGTGGGGGAGTCCTTGCGGCCGTCGTACAACACGACCTTGGCCATGCCCTTGACCACGCAGAAGTGGTCCGTCTGCTTCTTGTGGAAGTGCCACGCCTTGACCACGCCCGGATAGGCCATCGTGAGGTAGACCTGGCCGAACGTCTTGAACAGCGGGTCGTCGGACCGGAGGATCTCCATGAGCAGCCCGCGCTCGTCGGGGATCCGCTTCAAGGGCTTCGCGTGCGCGCCGTGGATGAGGGTCTTCATAGGGCCTTATTCGTCCCATATTCTGCGACCATGCGGTTCACGCGCAGGTAGGCTTCGATGGACTCGCCCGCGTCGCCCCACCAGCCGTCCATGACGTCGTAGGTCATCCGTCCGCGCCGGACGTAGGCGTTGTTGACGTCCGTGATCTCGAGCTCGCCGCGCGCCGACGGCTTCAGCGTGCGGATGATGTCGAAGACGCGGTTGTCGTAGAAGTAGATGCCGATCACGGCGAAGCGGCTCCGGGGGCGTCGCGGCATCTCCTCGATCCGCGTGATCTTGTGACCGCGAATCTCCGGGCAGCCGTAGTGCTCCGGATCGGCGACCTCTTTCAATAATATTTTGGCTCCGACACGCTGGCGCGCGAAGCCGTCCACGGCCTTGCGGATGTTGCCTCCCACGATGTTGTCCCCCAGGATCACGACCAGCCGGTCGTCCCCGACGAAGTGCTGCGCGAGCTTGAGCGCCGCGGCGATGCCGCCTTCTCCCTCCTGGTACGCGTATTCGACGCCCTTGAGCCCGAATTCCTGGCCGTTGCCGATCAGGCGCAGGAACTCGCCGGCGTAGGGGCCCCCGGTGACGATCATGATCTCGGTGATGCCGGCGTCCACGAGACTCTGGATCGGGTAGTAGATCATCGGCTTGTCGTACACGGGCAGGAGGTGCTTGTTGGTGATCCGGGTCAGCGGGTGCAGCCGCGTCCCGAGGCCCCCGGCGAGAATGACCCCTTTCACGTGGACCGCCCGATGCCGCGATAGGCGAAGCCGAGCCCGCGCATGGTGGAGAGATTATACAGATTCCGTCCGTCCACGATCACGGGGCGCCGCATGGCCTGCTTCACCCGGGCGAGGTCCGCCTCCTTGAACTCGTTCCACTCCGTGAGAATCAGGAGCAGATCCGCGTCCTTGACGGCGTCGTAGGGGTCGCGCGCGAAGGCCACGGCCGGGAGGAGCGCCCGCGCCTTGGGCATCGCCGCTGGGTCGTAGGCGCGCACGCGGGCGCCGGCGGCCACGAGCGCGCCGATGATGTCCAGGGAAACGGCCTCGCGCAGGTCGTCGGTGTCCGGCTTGAACGACAGCCCCCAGACGCCGATGGCACGCCCTTCGAGCGGCCCCGCGGCTTCCTTCACCTTCTCCAGCACGCGCCGCTTCTGCTCGGTGTTGGCCTGGATCGTCGCGGCGAGCAGCCGCAGCTCCAGCCCCTCGCGCTTCGCGAGGTGCAGCAGCGCGCTCGTGTCCTTGGGGAAGCACGACCCCCCGAACCCCGCTCCCGCAGATAGGAACGCGGCCCCGATGCGCTTGTCCTGACCCATGCCGCGCGCGACCTCGGCCACGTCCGCCCCCACGCGATCGCACAGGGCCGCGATCTCGTTGATGAAGGAGATCTTGCAGGCAAGAAAGGCGTTCGAGGCGTACTTGATCATCTCCGCGCTGCGCACGTCGGTCACCATGATCGGGGCGTTCAACGGGCGGAAGAGCCGCGCGACCGTTTCGGACGCCTTGGCGTCGCCCGCCCCGATGACGATCCGGTCGGGATGCATGAAATCGTGGACCGCGCTCCCCTCGCGCAGGAACTCCGGGTTCGAGACGACGGCGCAGCGGTACCGGCCACCCCGTTCCTCGCGGATGATCGACGCGACGAGATCGCCCATGCCCACGGGGACGGTGCTCTTGTTGACGACGATCTTCGGGCCGTTCAGCGACCGGCCGATCTCGCGCGCGACCGCCTTGACCGCGGACAGGTCGGCCTCGCCGTCGGGCCGCGCGGGGGTGCCGACGGCGATGAAGACGATCTCGGCGGAGCGGACCGCGTCCCGCACCGAGGACGTGAAGGCGAGGCGGTGCGTCTTGAGATTCCGGCGGACGAGCTCGTCGAGCCCCGGCTCGTAGATGGGCACGCGTCCCTTCTTGAGCTGGGCGATCTTGCGGGCGTCGATGTCGGCGCACGCGACCCGGTGTCCGAGATCCGCGAAACACGCGGACGTGACCAGCCCGACGTAGCCGGCCCCCACGACGGCGAGATTCAAGGAGTTACTTCGCGCCGCCGATGGTGTTCAGGACCCACTCGGGGATCTTGCGGATCAGGCCGGAGGAGAGGAGGTCCAGGCCGCGCTGGTCGCCGTCGGCGAGGAAGACCTCCTGGGGGCCCCGGTGCAGTTTGGCGAGCCGCGCGACGGCCGCCGCGCCCGCCGCGTCGCCGTGCCCCGCGGCCAGGAAGAGGGCGCGCCCCTTGCCGATGCGGGGCACCTCCGCGACCGCGTCGAGGCCGCGATCTTCCAGGGACGGCGAGACCGCTACGATGCAGCGCACCGCTTCGGACCAGGGCTCCGCGGCGGCGGCCAGGGCGAGGTCCCCGCCGAATCCCGCTCCGACGATCGCGAGCCGGCCGCCGTCCACTTCACCTTTGATCGCCAGATAGCTCACGGCGTTCCGGAGATCGTCGAGCATCACGCGGACGTCCCGGGGTTCGACGGTCCCCGTGGAACTCAACCGCGGGGCGGACCCGTCGGCGGAGTGCAGGTCGACGTTCCCGACCTGCGTCGGCGATTCGCCGTGGCCGCGCAGGTCGAGCGCCAGCACGGCGCACCCCCGGCCGGCGAGGTGCAGCGCGATCGGGAACCACCGGCTGCGGGAGCCGCCGACGTCGTGCAGCAGGATGACGCCCGGCAGTTTCGCGGACTGCCGCCTGCGCTTCACGTAATCGCCCGCGAGGCGGTAGCCGTCGTCGCACTCGATCGTCACGATCTCCGCGTCGAAGGCGCGGGACGGGTAGGGCGACCCGGACGAGGCGCGCTCGATCGCGGCCTTCCGGGGATTCACCGGGCGGCAGCTCGCCGGCGGCGCCGCCGCCGCGATCAGCCCTGCGGCGACGAGCGCGCGCGCCAGGGCGACCGTCATTGGTCTCCCAAACTCCTGTGGACTTGCGGGATGATGCGGACCTGCTCGAGTTTCAGGGCGCACAGGGCCTGCCAGCCCAGGAGCTGGGCCATGGTGGGGCCGGATTTCACCTTCCAGGCCGGCGTGACGGGCTGGAGGACGAACGGGATGGTCTTGTCGATCTCGGCCACGAGGTCGCGCGCCTGCTCGATCTCCGACGTCGCCGTGTGCTTCGTAATGACGACCTTGACGAACACCTTCCGCGCGATCGCCACGCGCAGGAATTCCCGGTGCGCCGCCCACTGCGGCTTCTGGCCCGTGGCCGACGGCGGCTTGAGGTCCATCGCGACGATGTCCACGTGGTCCGCGATCGAGCGGAACTCCGCGACGTGCGCGCCGGCGGTCTCCAGATAGATCCGCGGCCCGCGCGCGCGGATCTCGGGGAGCACTTGGGCGAGAAAGCCCGCCTGCCACAGCGGCTCGCCGCCGGTCACGGCCACGGACCGGTGCAGACCGGGGATGGCGAGGAAGGGGGAAAGCGAGCTGAGGAGCAGGGCGGCCGAGACCGGATTGGGGATCGTCCGGAACCGCCGGCTGCCGGGCGGGTCCTCCACGCGGCACGTCGGCTGCGGCACCAGGGCGGCCGGGGTGTCGCAGTAGCGGCAGCGGAACGGGCAGCCACCCAGGCGCACGAACACCTGGCGCTCCCCGACGAACGGCCCCTCGCCCTGGACGGCCGAAAAGATCTCGGTCACGTTCGGGGCCGTCGGCTGGACGATCCGCGCCGGGTAGGGAGCCGGCGCGTTTTTGGTAAGCAGGCGAACCATCTCTCGCACTCGCTAAGATAACAGGCAGCGATGCACGCGTCAACCGATTCCTCACGCGGGACCCCGGGCCTGCGGCCCTGATCCGGCGCCGATGGGACTCGCGATCCGGCTGACCCCGCTCGTCCGCGCGCTCGTGGTCGCGAACGGCGCGGTCTTTCTCCTGCAACTGCTCGCGGACCGCTTCTTTCCCTTCACGCAGTGGTTCGGGCTGGTGCCGGCGCTCGTCGCGCGCGGCGCCGTCTGGCAGCTCGGGACGTACATGTTCCTGCACGGCGGGCTCCTGCACCTGCTCTTCAACCTGTGGGCGCTGGCCGTCTTCGGCGCGGACGTCGAGCAACGGCTGGGGACGGCCGCGTTCGCGCGCTTCTACGCGTTCTGCGGGGTGGGCGCGGGTGCGTGCGCGCTGCTGCTGGCCTGGGGGAGCGCGAGCGTCGTCGTCGGCGCGTCCGGTGCGATCTTCGGCGTGCTGCTCGCGTTCGCGTTGTTCTACCCGCGCCGGCCCGTGACGCTCCTGCTCTTCTTTGTCCTGCCGCTCACGCTGGAGGCCCGCGTCCTGGTGGCGGTCCTGGGCGCGCTCAACGTCCTCATGCTCGCGCAGGCCGGCGGCAAGGGGCTCGGCCAGCTCGCGCATCTCGGGGGCCTCCTCTTCGCCTGGCTGTGGCTGCGCGGCCCCGACTTCGTCGCCGGATTCCGCACCGCGTCGCGCCGCCGCCGCGCGGAGCGCCGGCTCAAGGTCTACGACGCGGTGAGCGACGAGCGCCGGAGCCTGCAAGCGGAGGTGGACGGGCTCCTGGACAAGATCTCGCGCGGCGGTATGGGCGGGCTGTCCGACCGGGAGAAGCGGCGGCTCGTCGAGGCCTCGGAGCGCTTGAAGCGGCTGTGAGGATCCCGCGCGCGTCGGTCGCGGGCGTCGCGGCGGCCGCGGGCCACCTCCCGGGCGCGGAAAGGCCCGTGGTCCCGCGGCGCGGCCCACAGATT